>JAQUMQ010000167.1 GCA_028718045.1 Actinomycetota bacterium | reverse complement strand
GGCGGATACGCAAACAATCTTACGGCAGAATATCTATTAAAAGAAAGAGAAGCATTAAAAGATACTATATCTAAAATGGATATCATCTTTTTAAGCGCTCTTGTTCCTGGAAAACTTGCGCCGATTATTTTGACCGAAGATATGGTAAAAACAATGAATCCCGGTTCTGTTATCGTAGATATTTCGATTGATCAAGGTGGAAACTGCGAAATCACGACTCCTGGAGTAAGAGACGTAAAACATGGTGTGGTTATCGAAGGAATAAAAAATATACCCGGAATGTTGCCGGTAAGTGCTACTACCATGTTTGCAAGCAATGTCTATAATCTTGTTAATTACCTAATTAAAAATGGTGTCATAAGCCTTGATCTAAACGACGAGATAGTTTCTTCGATTCTCGTAACAATGGATGGTAAAATAGTTCATGCTGGCGCAAAAGAAGCGATGGGTATATAAGGAGTTAAATATGAAATCTTTGATACTTGTAATTGTTTTTGTTGTTTCGACATTCTTGGGATATAAAATAATTAAAAAAGTACCAAGTCTTCTTCATACACCTCTTATGAGCGGTATGAATGCACTATCCGGAATTACATTGCTAAGTGCGCTCACAACTACGGCTTTGTCGTTATCTTTGCAAAGTAAAATTTTAGGTGTGCTTGCAATAATTCTTGCGATGATAAATATTGCTGCAGGATTTGGTATAACACACCGTATGCTTAAAATGTTTAAGTCAGGAAAGGATAAATAGTGTCCAGTATACTTTATTACATAATATGCGCTCTATTAATTGCTGGAGTCCTAACAGGAATATATCTTATGAGCAAGGTGAAAACCGCTGCTATGGGAAACCTTTTAAGCTGTTTATGTATGGCTTTAGCGATCATATTGACATTGTTCAATTATAAAATCATATCGGATAAGCTGCTGTGGATTAGCATGGCAATAGGAGCAATAATAGGTATTTTATGGATTTTGAGGGTAAAGATGATCCAGATGCCTCAGCTTGTAGCCATATATAATGGTTTTGGAGGAGCTGCATCAGCTATTATAGCAATGTTGATACTCAGTGCCCCTTCTGCTTTAAGTGTTTTTTCAAAAACCACAGCCCAGCTGGCGTTGATTACGGGTATGGTTACATTTTTCGGTAGTATTGTTGCTGCAATGAAGCTGTCCAATATTATTTCACAAAAACCCATTACTCTTAAAGGACATCAGTTTATTACAATATTTTCTCTTGTTCTTGCATTTTTAATGCTTATTTTGTCATTTGTATTTGACTTGCCGCCTGTAATATTGATAAGTATTATTGCCGTTCTTAGCAGCTTTTTTGGAGTTATATTTTCTATACGTATAGGTGGGGCGGATATGCCTATAACCATATCCTTGCTTAATTCATTAAGCGGGGTTGCAGGTTCTATAGCTGGTATGGCGGTAGGCGACCTACTTCTTGTTTCCATAGGAGGGATAATTGGTGCTTCGGGTCTTTTCTTAACTCAGATAATGTGCAAAGCCATGAACAGAAGTCTTGCAAGCATATTGCTTGGCAAAACTTCTTTAGCAAGCAATAATGCAATTAAAGAAAAAGAAGAGAACGTTGACGAAGCAATCCAAGTTAAAGATCCTCTAGAAGTGCTAAGGGAAGCAAAAAAAGTGGTTATTATTCCAGGTTATGGGATGGCGTTATCACAGTCACAGTTTGAAGTAAAAAAGCTTGTTGATTTGCTTGAATCGAAGAATATAAAGGTAGACTTTGCGATACATCCTGTTGCAGGGCGTATGCCTGGCCATATGAATATAATACTTTGTGAGGCAGATATTCCTTATGATAAGTTAAATGATATGGACAGCATCAATCCGGTGCTTGAAAGCTATGACGTAGCTTTAATTATCGGGGCAAATGATGTTATAAATCCGGCTGCAAGGGAAGCAGAAGGAACACCTATATATGGTATGCCGATAATCAATGCAGATAAAGCAAAGCATGTCATCATATGCAATTATGATTTAAAACCCGGCTATTCAGGGGTCGATAATCCGCTATATAAGAAAAAGGATGGTGTCAGCTTGCTCTTGGGGGACGCCAAGGAAACAATAGCCAAACTTGTAAAAGATATTGGTTGATTTAAAAAATATTTGGAATTTTTTACAATTTTTTACAAATATATAAATAGCTGCGATAAGCAATAATTTGCAGTAAATAGATTAAGAGAAATATTCTCGATAACCATAAAAATACCAAAATAGATGAGTTGGGAAATTTAAGATCAAGAACCATGTTTAAGATATAAGGTATTTTTAAAAAATATTTATTGTTACTATTGTCAATGCCTGGGATAATTATCTTATTATAAGAGGGGGCATTTAATGAGTATATTTTTGTTGATCGGGATAATTTCTTTAATAATAGCACTTATCGCAGCTATTTTTGGATTTAGAGGTTTAAGCGGTTTAGCATTTTTAATCTTCAGGATAATATTTTTTATTTTCATAGTCATATTTATCGTTGCACTTATATTGAACTTCTTCGGCAGTTGCTCGGTAAGAATACCTTAGATTAAAGATCAATAAAAGCCAATCGGCAAAAAGATAAGTTCTGCTAATTTTTATATGAGTTTAACATTATGTGGATTTAGTTAATGTTAAGCTGTTAAATAAATAAAATATTTAATTTCACTATACTTACTTAGAAATTATTTCCATAAAAAAAAGAATTTAAACTTATTTGTTTTTAACCAAATATGTTTTATAGTAAAATCTTTTAATACAAAAATTATTTTTTAGTGGGGATGTAGTTCAGTGGGAGAACGCTTGTCTGGCAGACAAGAGGTCGGCGGTTCAACTCCGCTCATCTCCACCATAATTTTTATGGCATGCAAGCATATAAATAAAGTTACAAGCTTTAAAGGATTGCCAAATATCAAGAAAAGATATCTGCTGTTTCTGTGGGAACTCCCACAGCTGCTTTTAGCATTTTTGTTTTATGTGATTTTAAAACCAAGAATAGCATATCGTTTAAGATATATGGATGCCAAAATTTATTTAATAAAAAATTTTCCTGGCGGAATATCGTTATCTTATATTATTTTTCTTAATGATCAAAATACCGGAAACAACAATTCAATAAAGCATGAATACGGACATTCGATGCAATCTCTTAGGCTTGGCTAGATGTATATCTTTGTTGTTGGGATCCCGTCATTGATACGGGCAATCATATGGAATAAGTGCAAGCTTGATGACAGAAGATATTATGAGGGCTATCCGGAGAATTGGGCAGAAAAATTGGGTGGTTTGAAATAATTTTTATGAATTTTAAAATGGATTCATGAAATTATTATAAAATAAAAAATTAAAATATAAGATGATTTTTTTTCTGCGATCGCAAAAATTTCCTGGCATGAATTTTATCAAAACAATAAACAATTCTTTGTAAAATCACTTATTGTGTGCCTAGGGAAGAGAAGGCATATTTATTGTCATCGTTTAAAAAACTTTTTGGAAACTTTTTAAATATCTAAGGACTTTATTGATTAGAAATATGCCCAATATCATTATTTAGGAACAATTTGGTATTTGGGAACTTTGCTGTTGACATTATGCAAAAATTGCCTATAATTGTATTTTAATTGTTTGCTTTACAAACAAATTAATTATTTCAAATCGATATTGTAATTATTTCAAATCGATATTGAATATTTACGGGAATAAACAATCGGTATGATTAAAAAAATTAATGATTGGGTAAAAAATAATAAAGGCCCTGTTTTAAATTTTAATTTTTTCATACGGTATATAAATTAGAAAGAATTTATAAATTATTATTTTTTATTATTACTACTTTAAAAAAGGAGATTATTGTGACTAAGGATTTTAATCCCGATATTGATCTTATCAATTTTGCTCCAGCAAAGTTCCTTGCTTTTAGAGATATGGAAGCTTGCAAAAGAGCAGCAAAAGTGAAAAAGGAAGATATCTGTAATGTTCCAAGTGATTCTCATCCAGACTTTAAGGTAAGGATCGCTCCCGTAAAAGATTTTCACTTCAAAATGGCTCTTGATATGTTGATAAGGATAAAAAAAGCTCTAGATGAAGGAAAGCAATTTGCAGGAGTTTTCCCATCAGGACCTATATTCCAGTATCAGATTTTGGCTGATATGGTCAATGCTTTAAATATACCATTAAAGCATGTGCATTATTTTGCAATGGATGAATATTGTGACGAAAACGGAAATGACGTGGATTATAATTGGCCCGGATCTTTTCATTGGACAATCGAAAATAATTTTTTCTCAAAAATAAGACAGGATCTTAAAATTCCGGAAAAAAATATTCATTACCCCAGTAAGGACAATATCAATGATTTTGATGAGATGATTATTGATGCACGAAAAGAACCTGGCGCAAAGGGTGCCAATATAGTTTATGGAGGAACAGGCTT
>JAQUMQ010000166.1 GCA_028718045.1 Actinomycetota bacterium | reverse complement strand
GAAAACCTCATAAGAAACATCATGCTGATCAAAGTTATCACAAAGGTTATCGATACCTTTATCCAGGTCGCGGTTGCAAGACTTACCATCAGCCAGAAAACCACGCCACTTAACTGGTCGGAATCCGAAATATATTGCAAAAAAGAAGTCATGGATGAAAAAAGATACATCGTGGCAATTCCGGCAAGTATCAATGTTTCATTGCTAAGACTTCTAAGCTTACTTAAAAAAAATACAAACATCATCGCAAGAATCGAAAAACCAAAAGCATTGGTTACTATCAAAAACGTTCCTGCCTTAACCATTCCCCAACCCAGCACTATGGCAAGAGCAGCACCGAATCCCGCCGCCGAAGACAAGCCCAAAGTAAAGGGACTAGCCAAGGGATTTTTTAGGATCCCTTGCATGGTTACGCCCGAAACTCCTAAGCCGAATCCTGCAAGCACTGCCATTATTATCCGCGGTAACCTCAAGTTCCATAATACGGTCATTGCAAACTTATCGGCTTTTAAATTAATAAATGGCATTATTTTTTTAAAAAGCGCCTGGCAAATATTCCGAAAGCTTAAACTTGCCGCACCAAGATAAGCCGATAAAAAAATCAGGATTATAAGAATTAAGCATCCCGAAACCGCAAAGATAAGTTTGCCGAATATGATTCTACGATAGCTTGATTTTATTTCTTCCAAATCGACCTTTCTCAAGTTTTCATGCTTTTATTTTGCTTAATCGTTTTTAAGGAAATGCAAAGCACTCAGTCATATTTTTCCACTCTTTTTCCCCTAAAAATTTATTTATGAGAGTCTGATGAGCTTTTACCGGATTCATATCGCCAAAGATATCGGGGTGAAAATATAATGCATAATACAAAAGACCTATCGGATATCTTAAAGTCATGAAAACATCGGATTTTATTATATATACTTTGCCATTTTGAACGGCAGCTATATCTTGAAAACCCGGTCTCGACATTATCTCATCCCTTAATGCTTTCATTTCGTCATAATTTTCGTCTCCGCTTACTCTTCTTATAATTACGTCGGGATTTTTTTCTATTATCCATTCCGGACTCAATAGCGGCAGCTTCGACAGTTCGGATGCAGCGATATTTATTCCCCCGGCTTCGACTATCGTTTTATGATACGATGTTTGAGAAGATGCGCTTTTATATTCCGAATGCGATTCAAAGTATATTTTCGGCAAAGCTTCTTCTTTAAAGTCGAGATTGCCTATTCTTTCATGAACGGTATCGATATATCCTTCCATAAAACTGATTATCTCTTCTGCTTTTTCTTTTTTATCTAGTATAAGTCCCATGTTTCTTATCAAGAAAAACATCCTTTCTGGATCACTTGTAACATCAGTAACAACAGGTATTCCGCAATCAGCCAACTTGGATATTTCCTCGTCATGTATTTGGGAATCCGCAAAAACCACATCGGGTTTCTTTTCAAGTATTAATTCGATATTGGGAGCTGCAGAACTTTTAGCCACTTCTTCAACCGACGACACGTCCGAAGGAAATGTGGAATATGAATCCCGTCCTATTATTTTATCCCCATCTCCAAAAGCACAAATCAAAGACGTTATCCCAGAACTCAACGATACTATATTGTCAATGGGAAGTTTCAGCTCGACAACCCTGCTTTTACCGTCAAGTATCGTTATAGTATCCGATATTTCTGTTTCTCTTGAATTTGTGTTCTGACATCCCGATAATCCAAGTAAAAAAAACGTTGGTACAAATACGAAAATTAAAAATGATACCATAAATAAGAATTTCGACCTTTTCATTTGACCTTTCCTTTTTTGCTTATTGTCTGCTTTCTCCATATAAAAAAATCGTTTGATTCTATTTATGCTTTTACATTTGAAAAATTTATCATAAATTTTTAACTTAAATTTTTTGAATCTTTAAAACCTGGAAAGCACCAGATTTATTTCTTTTATAAACATCTTAATAATTTTTGGATTGCTTCCCATGGAATCGGAAACAGTTGCAGGTAAACCAATCTGCATCTTCCATGAGTTAGGTTCATCACCCATAACGTCATTGATCATGTGATCGCCATAAGTAAGCATCAATGGAACAAACCTTGCATTGGTCACGCCAGACCTTGATATATCTTGAAGAACATTTATGAATTCCGGAGAACCTTCAAGACTTGCAAGAAAAGTGTTCTTATAATTGTTTCTTAAGTATTTATCCATCTGGATAAGATGGGCATTGTTTTCCGGATGAGTTTTGTTTCCGTGAGCGCAAACGATTGTTGCGGTATCGGAAGGGTCTCCGAAATTTTCGGACAAAGCAATTATCATTTTTTTTATGTTTTCGGGGTCAAAAAGAAGAGGGTAGCCGTATTTTACATTCAATCCCTTCGACTGCGTTCTTAATACCTGTCCGAATTCAGTTCCTGCTATGACGTAAAGACATTGCACGGCAATATTTACTTTCCCTTCGTTTATCAGGTCATCATATACTTCAGACAGATTTTTTATAGGTATCTTGCAGTCGAAGTAAGTCGTTTTTCCCTTCTTCTTGAGTTTGTTAATGATCGTTTGAGATGTAAAAGCCCATCTTATTTCATTTTTTGGAAATTTTTTCTTTAGCATTTTATACGTATCGGCAAGATTTTTTTCTCCCGTGCTCATACTGCTTCCAAATGCAGCTATCAGAATGACGGGTTTGGATTTTGCAGTTTTTTTCTCCGGACAACCCATCGTTTCCATCAGGAAACATCCTGTTGAAAACAATATTGTCGTTGCCATTCTGAAAATTATTTTCATTGCGATTTTTATTTTTTTTAATAGCATGGACAGCAATTATCTGCTTTTGAGGAAAATCTTCAATGATATTTGAAAAAGATGTTCATTCGCAAAAAAGATCCCGAAAGGTTATTTAAGAATAAAAAAATAACCACTTTTTCCTCGAAAAGCGCTTACTGCAAACATCGATTTATAGCAGGTCTCCTGACTTACGGGACTTTACTCTTAGCCTTCCCGGCAAACATATCGCCAGTGACATTTTGAAGAGTACACACCCGATTACAGTGACGGGATCGCTCCGGATTTTCACCGGATTCCCTATTAAGAATCAATTCACTATAAATAAAAGTATTTATTTTTTTAAAAGAACTTAAAAAACCAAAATCATTTAACGGTAGTAGTATACATCTTATTCTTTTTAATTCAACAAAAATTTACTTTTTTAAAAATTTCGATTTTTTTAATATTCATTTGAATTCGTACCGAAATCAGATCGATACATGACAAGCATAAGTAACTTCAGCTTTTAAATAAATATGCTTTCTTTATTTGTTTATTCTTTGACCAAAATACCAGAAAGATTAGAGTCGGGAGGAATGCTGCCTATGCTATCAAAATGTTTTACTCGTTTCAACTCCGTTACCATTCTAATTCTGTCGCCCCTATGAAGGGCGGTATAATACTCGAGAGGAGTTCCGTTATCTAAATATCCTATACTTTCGATGAATAATAACGGAGAACCTTTATTGACTTTCAAAAATTTGGCTTCTTCTTCCGTAGCCAGAGTTGCTTCTATATATCTTATTCCTCTATCGATTCTCAAATTATAATTACCTTCTATGTAGCTATACAAAGATTTATTATAGAGGTTTTCGTTCAAAAGATTGGGACAAAGATTGTATGGTATATGTGTTTTATCCAAGACTATGGGTTCACCATCGATTTTTCTCAACCTTCTGATTACGATAATTTCGTCCCCTGCATTGATATTTAAGAATTTTGCAATTTTTTCCGACGCCGATGTTTTTTTGTGCAGCAATATATCGTTTTCTACTTTGTATCCTCTGGCAGTCATATCTTCAAAAAAACCCATAAGGCTTTGAATAAGGTTCTCGCTTATCTTTGGCTCAGATACAAACGTACCTTTTGCCTTTTTTTTTATGAGATAACCTTCGTTTACGAGTTCCTGGAATGTTTGCCTTACCACAGTCCTGCTTATATCAAGCAATTCACAAATTTTAATCTCAGGCATTACCTGCTCGCCTGGTTTCCATTGCGACGATTCAATTTCATTAATGATATATTTCTTTAGTTGAAAATAATAAGGTATTTCCGAATTTTTATTGATGTTCAAGCTTTTATTAAATTTTACGTATTGTTTCATCTTATTTATTAAATTTTATTTAAAAAATTGAATAAAACGGCACTAGTATTATTGTTATGTTGTAATTATTTTTGTTATCAATAATATATTAATATATTTTTTTATAAATGTTAATAGATAAGAAAAAGAAAATAAGTTAGTTTAAATATTTCATTCGACTATCATAAAAAATGACAAACAGTAAAAACCATTTTCATTTGGCGCTTCTTGCTATAAACTATGGTTTTATGTATAAATCTCGAACACTATTTTAATATAATTATTTTTTATGGATCTTAAGAATATATCTTACGAAGTCA
>JAQUMQ010000165.1 GCA_028718045.1 Actinomycetota bacterium | reverse complement strand
ATATATTGGCTGTTTCGTACAGGTGCTTAACCTTTTCATATAAATTCTTTTTTTCAACTTTATCGTTTTCAGGTTCTTTATTCCTTATTAACTTATTTAAAATTATTTTTTTCCTGCGCATATGAACAATAATTGTAAATAAAAATAAATAAACAAAACCGAAAAAAGAAAAAATCGCAATCGTCAAAGATATTCTAATTTAAACTCACCACCTTCGCTTAACTCTTTTTCCAATAAAGCCATTTCTTTAATTTTTCTTTTTAAAATATTTGAATTGGCATCCGTTTCACTTTCCAAAAAAATAACCGCATCAATAGACCTTGAAATAATCTTTTTTATGACTTTGCTGCTTAAATTAGGCTTGTATTCCAACGCAAGTATTTCCAGCCTCAAAAGCGCATCAAGCGAAGAATCTGCATGAATGGTGCTGAAGCTTCCGTTATGCCCGGTATTTAAAGCTTGAAGCAACTGGTAAGCGCTCATTGAGTTTCTTACCTCACCCACTATTATCCTGTCAGCCTTCATTCGCAAAGTTTCAAATAATAGCTTATCCTGGTTTATTTCATTGTCTGTTTCTCTGGATCTCGATCTAGTGGCTAGCAGCCTTACGTATGGGTGTTCTTTTAACCTGATTTCAGGAGTATCCTGAATTATATTGATAAATTCATTTCTTGGAATCAACTTAGCCATGGTATTTAAAAGTGTAGTCTTGCCTGAACCCATGGCACCTGAAATGATTATATTTTTTTTGCCAACAATTAATTCGATGATTTTCGAGTAAATTTTTTCATCAAACATTTCTATTTTAAACAAATCCTCTAGACTGAAATCGAGGCAATTAAAAATCCTTATCGAAATATAAACCTTGTCCGATACCGGTGGAATAACTATCGAACATCTGCTTCCCTCATACAAATCCGTGCTTAAAAACGGAATCCTTTGGTCGATTATCTTGTTGGAATGTGCTTTTATTCTGTCTATAATTAAATAAACTTCCTCGATGTTATCAAATACTTCTCCTAAATAAATCTTCGAACCATTTTTAATGATTATCATTTCTTTATCCTGAACGAAAATATCGGTTACTTCTCTGTCTTGAAGATACTTTTCAAGAATTCCAAGTCCAAATATGTCTGATAAAATCTTTTCGACAAGCTCGTCGCTGATAAAAAATTTTAAAGAGGGATATAGATTTTCCAATTCGTTATTTATCAATACAAACAATTTGTCTTTAAACTCACTTTTACTTTCGAAGTCTGTATTAAACGAATACTTACCGCTTTTAATTTTATCCTTGACAAGACTTGCTAAACGATTTTCGTCATTTGCGTTCAAAACCTTGCTTTCATTAAGCCTTTCCTGCAAACTCATTGATTACTCCGCTTAAAATAAAATTATCAATCATATTGTAAACTTCAATATTAAACTTTGATCTTGTAAAACTATTTCGATTAAAAATAATTAAATTTTTATTAAATCTTTTATCAAAAGATATAAATCCCTTTACAGGAAAATCCAATATTTTTGATATATCTTTTATTTTAAATAAATCAAAAAATTTTTTTTTATTAATAATCAACTGAAATTTTTTCTTATCAATCAAAAATTTGTTATTTAGAATTGTCATCAGTTCAGATATTCTTGACAAACTTTCTATGGTAGATTCCGATACAAGGATGATGCTGTCTGAAATTTTCAAGGCATCTATAATAGTCCCGTTTAATACAGTTTGGGTATCTATAATAATCACATCATAAAAATCCGATATAAAATCAAACAAAGCGCTGATTTCTGTTTCTTTTATTGATTCGGCATTTATTGGATTTGAAAATCCCTTTAGTACGTCGAGATTTTTTTGTATATTTTTTACATAATTTTTAAACCTATCGGGAAATTTAATTGCGATATCCAATGAATTATCATTGCTTATATCAAAAAGTGAACCGAAGTCTCCGGGAGAACTATCAAGCTCTATTATAATGGTTTTTTTATTTTGTTTGTTGGCAAAATACAAACCGCAACAAATAGCAATTGATGTCTTGCCGACTCCTCCCTTGTTTGAGATTACAGACATTACGAAACTGTTAATTTTTTTTAAACTGCCACCTTTAAAAATTAATTCCGTACCAATATTCATCTTCTGGCTTTTTTAGCCCTCACTATTGCCTATTAATATTTTATATTTTCCACTGGAGCTTAGCTTGGCAAGATAAGGAGATTCAATTATTTTGCATTTCAAATAAAGAGTGGTGATTTCGCTGTTGCTATTTGTCAATATGCCAGGATTTTTTGATTGAAAATTTTTTATTGCAAGAATTTCGATATTTTTTATAATCAGATATCCATCAATTAAGCTTATATTGTCAGATATATTTATTATAGATGACTCCAGATAATTCCTGGGGCTGGCAGCATTATTCGAAAAATCCGAGTTGTTCTTGCTGATATTTGCCTTTTCATTGATTTTTATATTATCCTGGTTTTGAGCAAAAAGACTGTCGTGATTATCGGAATTTCCATTATAAAATAATTCCTCCATTTCCTTATCTTTTTCAGTGGAAACCACTGATATCTTTTCATTTGCCTTCAATTCTTCAATTATTCTTTCTTTCGAATCGATATTCATGCTTATAAGGATTTCTTCCATATCCAGGTTTTTTGACAAGTCTGTCTCTTTTTCTTTTGAAAACATTTCTGCGGTCAGATAGTCCCCCTTAAACCTATCCGTATTTATTTCTTTTCCTAAAATTTCAATCTTATTTTTTATGCATCCCTGCGGTAAAGAATTTTTAAGAAAGTAACCTATTGAAATATCTTCTTCATTTATAATCTCGCCCTTGGATGTATTTTTTTGCAAAACGATTATCTCTGCTTTTTCAAGATAGCTGTTTAAAAATAAATATACCGAAATGCCTATTATCAACGAACCCAAAACAGCCAGAATAATATATTTTCTATATGAATATCTCATTTCTTTTTTTTACCTCGTTAAAATTTCGGTTACCATGCTTGATAAATTTCTAAAATCATCAAAATCATTAAAGTCAAATAATTTGAAATCCGATTTAGCATTTAAGACATCGAATTCTTTTAAAGTGGCAATGCTTTTTACATTAAAATAATCTCTTAGCATATCAACGCTAATTTTAAGAGAATTAAATCCATCATATTTATTGATTACAAGGATTTTTTCCAGCTCATTGTAAACATATTTTTCGTTTATGCCGAGAAGCCTTCCTATGCTTCCTGACGTGCAATCAGAAACCATGATCAGTAAGTCTGCAAGGTCGATTATGCCAAGATAAAACTCGTTTATATAATTTGGGAGATCGAAAATTATGATGTCGTATTTTTTACGTGCAATTTCTGTAAGGTTATATATATCTTTAAGGTCAATTTTTTTTGATTGTATATAAGTTAAGGGAGATTGGATAACACTTAAATTGTCATTTATATTTAAAATCGAATTATAAAATGAATTATTGTCATATCCTTCCGTAAAAACTGTCAGGTTCGGAGTTTTTGGAATATCAAGATAATAACATATATCGCTCCCACCCTCATTAAAATTCAAATCAATCAAAAGAGTTTTAAGCTTTTTAAACAATAATCCAAGAAATATCGAAATTATGGTTCCTCCCACACCTCCTTTTGCTTTTGCTACCGCTATGATTTTTTGTTTTATCGTTTTAATCTGGTATTCAATATTTTTAAAATCTCTCCTTGCAATGAATTCCAAATCTTTGACGTTTTTTTGATTATTCGAATTCATGCTAGGATTATGATACAAAAAGTTTTTCCTGCCCAAACCGGGATTTTTATTTTTCTTGGCAATATCGTTTAAACCATTTTCTTTTCCTGAAATATCTTTTTCTTCAACATGTTTTATGGCTTTGTCCTTTTTTACATTTTTTTCCGGTAAATCCACATTATCGATATCTTTTATATCTTTTTTTATAGCATAGTCATGACCGAGCATGCCAAAGGCTTTTTTTGTATTCATTAAGGAAGTTTTATTACCGTCATTCTTGCTTATAGCATTTTCATCATGTTTGCCACAATTTATATTGCCGATATTAAGAAATTTTTTAAAATACTTCTTAACATTAACTCTTTTTTTAATTAGGTTTGCGTTTCCTTCAATTTCTTTTATCAACGTATCTTGGATTTTTTCTGGATTGAGCGGATATTCGATATCCTTGCCCAAAATAAATATTTTTATTTTCTTTTTCCTTGCTTTAATAATTATATTGTTTAGATTGTTTATTCTGTTGCTTATCAGCAAACAATCTATCTTTTCATATTCCAGAACAAAATTGACGGCAAAATCACTGCTTAAATTTATAAAACAAAAATCTTCCTTGATTTTTGCAAGCTCATTAAAAGTATATAAATCAGTATCGGCAACAATAATTTTATAATCCGAATATTTTATTATTGAATTATTATTATATAATATTTTTTTCATATA
>JAQUMQ010000164.1 GCA_028718045.1 Actinomycetota bacterium | reverse complement strand
CATGACGAAATAAAAAAGACAAGCAGAAAAATCGTAAAAAGTATAAATAATTTATTGCCAATTCTACTTTTCATAACTTATTAATAATCGAAACTAATAATCAAAAATTTGTGATGGCTGCGAGACTATGAGTCAACATTTTTGATTTATGTCATAATTTATGGCTTCTTTTTAATAAATTCGGTTTTCATTTGAAGCTTGCTTCATACAATGAGAACAACAAATCTTTCTTTTCGGTTTCATCCATAAGTCTGGGTTGACAATAGTCATCTATAATCGTCGGCATTAGCTGTGTGCTTATATGTTTTCCATTGTAAAAAATATGCTTGGCAATTATGCCTTGCCTTGTTCCCAAAGCCTGCATTTGATCAAAAAATAAATTTCCGAGTCCATAGCATATCAAACCTTCCCTGGTTATTTCAAATCCCATTGGCTGATGGGCTTGGCTTCCATTTACGATATCTGCTCCGACATCACGCATGGTTCTGAAGTCTTTCACCTGATTGTCGAGGGGAAAATAACTATATGATTCTTCGTATTGAAAAGTGAAAATTACATTATAGCCTTGTTCTTTTAACTTCTTAACCGTACTTATATAGTACGGATCGTCCGGTGGTGCAGAACCCGCACTGTTTCTTGTAGCCCAGTCATAAGCAGGACCAAATTGGTTAAAACCAAGAAAAGCAATTTTATTTCCATTTATTTCATATAAAGCCGGCTCTTTTGACAATGCAAGATTAATCCCTCCGCCAAAATATTCCCATCCCAGTTTATCATAGGTATCAAGCGTACTTTCCAGGTATTGCGAGCCATAATCATTTAAGTGATTACCGGTAAGCTCGATCAAGTCGGCTCCTACGAATTTAAGAAGTTCGATATAATCCGGCTTGCTACAGAAAGTAGTCCCGCTTTGACCTGCATTGCATCCTTCTTTAAAAGAAATTTCGTTGCTTATATGCGTGATATCCGCATTTTTTAAAATATCCGCTATTTTTTCTCCGGGATATAAAACTCCTTTGGAATCCATCCTGTTCGCAACACCTCTGACAAGCGCAGTTACGCCTGTCATGTTAACCACAGCCATCTTGTCGGAATTTCTGTTTGAAAAAAATTCTGTTTCAAAAGCTTTCTTGAGTTTTACAGCCTTTTCGAAATCATAACCAGTGAAGTTGACAGAAAAAGAAAAAGGATAGCTCCCGTAAGAAAAGTCTTTGTCAAAAACTGTCTTGCCGTCAACATTTAAAACTTTTAACTCTTTTCTAAGCTCATCAAATGGAATAATCGCAAAAGAGCCAGGATTTTCATCAAGGCTGTTTTTAATTTCATTATTGCTGACAATCTTGATATTGTCGTTCATTTTATCCCCAAATACGACTGAGATGATCCTTTCGGTTTCCTCCGTTAAAAAAAGAACTGTTTCTTTGCCGCTGCCTTCTTTATTTGCATAATCGACAGTTGTATTCGAACCGCTTACGTCTGTATTTTTTATGAGATTTCCTGCTTTGACTTGTTCCCTCAAATCATCGATTGATTTTAAATATCCATTCCAGTATTCTTTAAACTCTTTGGCGGAAATATCATCGCACAGATTGTAAAAGTTGGTTACGGCACAAAACACAATATAGTTTTTTAAAATATCGCCGGCAGCAGTGACATCGACTACTATGCTGTAATCTTCTGCCCCTTCCTGTGCCGTTTCTTCTGTTTCTTCTTTGATATCTGCATCGCTAAAGATATTCCTAATTTCATGCTTGATTGCTGCCTTTGCAAAAGAAGGTACTGTATTTTTTATTAAAATTATAGTTTTCTTTTGCTCGTTTTCCTTTTCGTTTGCTGCATCGGCAAAACTTTTACTTGATGAATTGGCTTCTTCTGATGTCGAGCTGTTTATATCGGTAATTTTTTCTTGTCCCGCAATGTTGTTTTTCTGGCTTTTATTATCCCGGGTACTTAAAAAATTACAGGATGTGGCATTCAATAATACAAAAAACACAAGTATCGTTGCAATGCCGATTACCGGTTTTAAAAAAATCCTTTCGAATTTTCCGTTTTTTGATTTTGATTTAAACATTAAGTAATTATTTCAAGTTATTTTATCTGACAAGATGCATCATGTCTTTTATTTTTAATTTCACTCGATGCTGATATATTCTATCAGGTAAAATATAAATAATTAATAGCTTGGCAAATTAATTTTCATTCTTCAGAGCTGTAAACTAATTAATAAAATATTATAGCTTATAGCTATAATCCTACCAATATATCGAATGGATATCTGTTTTCTTAATCAAGTTTTGAAAAATTAACATTATAATCAAAAAAATGATATAATTTTATCCTACTATAATAATAAAGGTTTTTTTAGTTTGTTTTTTTTAAGATATTTGTGCAGTAAAATATATGCAAGGCGGTAAATATGTTTTCAAGAAAAGATATTGGTTCGACTGTTAACAATAATAAGACTTTAACCATTATCGGGGAAGGAGTTGTAATTGAAGGAAATCTTTACTCTCCCGGTACTACAAGAATAGACGGTATTGTAAATGGAGAAATAATAGCAGAAAAGGAAATAATAATAGGCAAAGAAGGAAAAGTTGAGGCAAAAATAAAAACAAAGAATGCAATTATTGCCGGTACTTTTGTTGGCAATATGATTGCCTCGGGAGAAGTTGAGATAAGTGCAAGCGGAAAATTTACAGGAAATCTTATCCAGAAAGATCCTCTTTTAACTATCGAAAAGGGAGGGATTTTTAAAGGCGAGAGTGCAATTTCAGAAGACCAGAAAATATTCGAGATTGAAAGCAATAATGGAAATTCCGTTTTTCTAAATACCCAAAAAAAACTACCCATCATTCATCAGCAACCTGATTTTCAACATTAAGCACAAAGTAACGGAATGGCAAGAATAAGTGAATTTTTATTTCCTTTTTCATCCAAAACATTATAATGGCTCATAATTTTTTAACTTCCAAATAAAAAACGGCTCGGGCGGCCGTTTGATGATATGCTTAATATTTTGCTTATTATACTATTTGCAATCCTAAAATTATTTTTTTACCTATCTCGTCCATAACATTTTCGTTAAGTTTAAATTTATATTCAGATTTTAAAATTCGTTAAAGCTTAGCAAACCATTAAACCAACTCGATTTTTCCGTATAAACCTATTTCATCATCTTTGATGATAACCATTCCAAGAATCATATCAAAGGTTTTAAAATGATCGAGAGTCTTATTAATATCGTTTTTTGTATCAATCATATTGCCTATCGCCGTTGCAGCACTGTCGGCAAAAATCGGAGATTTACAGACTACTGCAGCAAGATCGCTTTTACCTAAGCTTACCGAATGACCAAGAGTTCCGGAAGACGAGGCAATGCCGCATGGAAGAAATTCTTTCTTAATCCTTATCTTAAGATTTTCTTTAAAATACTTACTTTTTAAAAACAATCCTGCAATTATATCATGCTTGCTTTTAATATAAATATCCCCGCCATTTTCAATTGCGAGATAGCTGTTTTTCTGTGAAAGCTTTGCTGCCATGAATTCACAAACTGCTCCTGCTATCGAGGCCATCGGCCCTACATTAAATATTTCGGATGCAATACACATCTTTTTAATTATTTCGGGAAATTGCTCATCAACTTTAAAAGCATTATATGTTTTCGCAAAAACAGGATTATTTTTAATGAACTCTTCGACAATATCGTAAAAACCGGTGATTGCATATGGAATTTTTAATGAAATATCGGTACTTGATACGATAAACAAATCGGAATACTTATAGCTTACTTTCCAATTAAAATTGGATTTGCAATCAACCAAAAATCTATAAATATCCTTATTTAAAAAAGCATTATGATTAAATAATCTTTCTATTGTTAAGTTTTTATCTGCGAGCATTAAAAAATCATTTTCTGCTTAAGCTGCCGTAATATAAAAATACCAAAAATATTATTACAAAATAAATAACGATCGTTACTGCAATCATTGCCCAAACAATGCCGTTTGGTACAAAAGCTATATATTTTTTAAAAATATACTTTACCAACATCAGTATCGGAAATAAAAATACAGTTGATACAATACTTAAGATAAGAGGGTTTTTAATCCTTGGGCTTATTGCCATTTTAAAATCCTGTCAATAATTCATCAAGCTATGATTAAGTTTATGATTATAAATTATATTATCATAAATAAAATATTTTTTGATAAAAATCAACATCAGGGAAGCAGCCCCGTTTTTTAAAATTTTTAAATATCGACTTAATTTATTAATAATATGATACGCCAGAATTAAACAAAATTAAATTTGGCAACTACAGCTCAAGGGTGTCTTCATCTTTTTCATCGAAAGCTTCTTTAAATTCTTCATCTTTCGTTTCTTCTGCCAAATCTTTTTCCGCCATATCTTCTTCCTCATATTCTGGTTCTTCTTCAGCTTCAGTTTCTTTTTCTAATTCGGATTCATATTCATTTTTTTTTTCGCA
>JAQUMQ010000163.1 GCA_028718045.1 Actinomycetota bacterium | reverse complement strand
CTTTGGAGTAAGTATTAGTGCAGTAGCCAATGAAGGGTATGAGTTTGTCAATTGGACTGCACCTGCAGGTACTTTTACAGATTCAACTTCATCAAGCACTTTCTTTTCCATGCCTGCCCAGGATGTCACAGTTACTGCCAATTTCCAGGAGATTCCAGCAACTACCCAGTATACCCTTAGCCTTTATACCTATACAGGAGGTTTGGTCAAGTTTGAAGGAGGTTCAGCCAATAACCAAGTTTCTGGCAAATATAATGAAGGTGCCGTAGTAGGGATTGAATCAATACCTGATCCAGATTATACAGGTTACCAATTCATTCGTTGGGAGGTCAATGTTGGTGATGCTGCCAATGTCGCTGATACCGGTTCAGCGAGTACCACTGTAACCATGAATGAAGAAATGGAACTAACTGCTATTTTAGAGGAGTCTACACCAGAGGAGTTTTTTACTTTCGACAGCACAACAGGAACAATAACTGCTTATAATTTTACAGGCGGATTAGATGTGGTCATTCCGCCTACGATAGGGGGAATTCCGGTGGAGCATATTGGTGATATGGCGTTCTGGGATTCGAGTAATACTTATAATCTTACCAGTGTAATCATCCCCTACGGTGTGACCAGTATTGGGAATAGTGCATTCTATGAGAATAACCTCACCTCAGTAATCATTCCCAATAGCGTGACCAGTATTGGGAATAGTGCGTTTGATGGTAACCTGCTACCCTCAGTTGATATTCCCGATAGCGTAACCAGCCTTGGTGAGCAGGCATTCAATGATAATCTGCTCACCTCTATCGACATTCCTGACTATGTGACCCACATTGATAACTATACATTCGGGGATAACCTGCTCACCACAGTCACCATCCCCGACCTGGTGACTACCATTGATACCAGCGCCTTTGCCAACAACCAACTCACCTCGGTCATTATCGGTAGTGCCGTAACGACTATTAATGAATGGGCTTTTAATGGAAATACTATTACCTCAATCACCATTGGGGCTGGTGTAAATATTGTTGACACAGGTTACCAGGATACAATGGGAGAATACTCGGAGTACTTCAAAGTTGCTTATGACGGGGGAGGAAAACTAGCAGGAACCTACAATTATACGGGTATCTGGCCTGATTATTGGGTAAAAGAATAACAACAGATTGCACAGGAATAACTAATTTTTTGTAATAGACAATAGTTATGTGAATAGAATGAAAGAAGGACAGGTTCTAAAAAACGGGACCTGTCCTTCTTTCATTACAAGAATTACAGAATAGTAACAAAAAAAGGTAGAAAAAGATACGAAATTAAATAGAAAACAGGTAATGGCAGTGGCTACTAGTTGGGATAGTCAAAAATCTTTTTATTATTGAACAAGAATCGTTGTTTAAGGATCTCTGAACATACCCTGTAAAGCAAAAGCGTAAACATAATTTGAAATCGTTACAATCATAAGACATGGGGTCAGCTTCACAAATTCACATTATTTTTAATTCTTGACATAATGCTGTCAAAAATACATTCTTTTATATAAATATTCCTATCTTTAAAATTAATCCCAAACTCTCCTTTAAAACAATATTTAATTTTAATTTATTAGCGGGAGTTATGCTGCATACGAGGTAGTTTTAAGCATTGAATGAAAGTAAATAATGATTGACTTATGCTATCATATATACTATCATATAGTATATAAAAAAAGATATTTTAGCCAATCCCAAAAATTTCAAGCTTGATGATTTAATCAAAATATGTATGAAGTATTTTGGAGCTCCTAGAGTTAAAGGCAGTCATCATATAATCAAGACACCATGGAAAGGGGATCCAAGAATAAACGTACAAAAAGATGGGAAAATGGCAAAACTATACCAGGTGAAGTTAGTAGTAAAAGCACTGAAGAAATTGGAGGTAAACGATGAAAACTCATGAATTAATTGAGAAATATACCTACAGAGTAGAATGGTCTGAAGAGGATAAAACTCATATTGCCAGATGCCTTGAGTTTCCTTATTTAATGACTCATGGAGATACAATTGAAGATGGATTAAAGGAAATTAAAGAAGTTGTTAAAAATACAATTGAGTGGATGAATAAAGAAAATGAAAAAATCCCAGAACCGTTTGGAATGAAAAAATATAAAGGCAATTTAACCTTACGTGTACCAGCGGAAGTGCATAAGAATCTAGTTATTAAATCAGCAGAGGAAGGTGTATCTGTAAATCAGTATATTCTTTCTAAAATCTCATGATTTGATGCTCCTTGCATAACAAGGACAAGGCGCATATGTAGCGTCAATCCTCTCCATATGGTGCTTATAGAAAGAAATCTTAATTTTCTATAATTGGATTTAGATTTCCACTTCAGCCCATTTGATTGAGTATTATAGTTGTTTCTAGAGAGACCATTAAATAAATCCTTGCTATTCTCCCGGAGTCTTTTTATAAAGCAGGAAAATTGAAAAATGTAAGGAAGATTAATTGGAATTCAATGAAAATTTATTGACTATCAATGTTCACTTATTATATAATGTTCAATAAAAAGTGAACATTATTATTTAGGTGAACATTATGGCTAAAAAAAAGAAGCTTAAAAATATATTTGCGGACAAAGCTTCGATAGTTTTACGAATGATGCTGCAAAATCCTGAAAAAAAATGGGTTGTTCGCGATTTCAGTTCAACACAGCTATTGAGTATTGGGATGACTCAAGAAATACTACAAACAATGGAAATTAAGGGATATATAGAAAGAGTCAAAAAAGGGCTAAAAAGTTACTCTATTTTAACTAATACTGAAAAGATAATTGTAGACTGGCTTAAATGGTACCACTTTGAAAAAAATGAAATTTACTCCTATTATTCCTCGGATGAAAATATTATTAAAAAATTAAAATCAGCTTTAAAGGTTAAGGAATATGCCTTAACATTACATTCAGGGGCTAATTTAATTACCTCTTTTGTTAGAACAGCGGATATTTATTTGTACATAAAAACTGAGAATTGGGAGAAAGATATTTTAAGTATTAGAGAACGCTTGGGATTGAAGGAATTGGTTCGAGGTGGAAATATACATTTTATAAGTCCATTTTATAAGAATAGTACGTTTAATGAAATCCAAATAATTGAAGGCTATTCAGTTGTATCGAATTTGCAATTATACTTGGATTTATATCACTTTCAGCCACGAGGAAGAGAACATGCAGAATATTTAAAAAATTTATTATTAACAAAAGGAGTAAAGCTTGCTTGATTTACACAATTCTGAGTTATTATTTTTTGAAGTACTTGCAGATTTAAAAGAATATTTAGATGATCTTGTTGTTGTGGGTGGCTGGTTAATTTATTTGTATAGCAAGTTTTTATGGAGAAATATTTCAATAGAGCCAATTACTACAGTAGATATTGATTTTGGATTAAGTGAAAAAAGCAATAAAACATATCCTAAAAATATATATCAAATATTATCTTCATTAGATTATGAACAACAGCATATAAAAATAGGAAAAATATTTCCTGTTGTGTTTTATAAAAAGGGCATCATACCTGTTGAGTTTATAGTTGATTCTAATGTAAATGTTAAAAAATTAGAAAACTTACTTGGAACAAAAATAAGTGTTAATAAGATTGCAAAGTTTGATTTTTTAATAAAAAATAACATTTTACTGAAAGTCAAAGGTGGTAGGTCTAAAAATATATTCTATATTAAATGTCCTAAACCTTCTGCATTTTTATACCACAGGGGTGTTACCTTTATAGACAGAGAAAATAAAGCAAAACAAGCTAAAGATTTATATTATATGTATTTTATTTTGAGATATGCTGAAGACCTGGATGTTATCTTGAAGGAAATTCATCGTTATTATGATAAGGGGTATTTTTTAAATGACCTTGTAAATATAAAAGAGTATTTTAAAAGGAAAACTAGCCCTGGTTGTTTAATGGTTGAACAGGAAAATGGCCCAGATGAATATATTGATGATGTCAGGAGCGATATTTTTAATAGGTTCTGCCACTTATTAGAATTTTTAGAGTAAAATGTAAAGAATATATTTATTGAAATTCTTTAAAGAGGAAATCAGGTATAAGCAAAAAGTAAAATTACACAAACATAAAATATGTCAATAAACATCAGGATATTAGAAATATAGTGACTATTTTATGCGATACTGGATACAAGTACTCTGATTTATAAAGATACATATTTATAGGTCATATTGAAAGGAAATAAGAAATGAATTCTTCTCACTCCCATAAACACCACAATCTTCCCGATGAGCATGCTATTACTGACATAGGTCAACTTATACTTTTTGTAATTTTTGTTTTAGTGATAATTATTGATATTTTCATATTGAAATTTTCGAGCAAAATGATTGGAACGCTGTCTCAGATGCTTACTATTCCTTTGTTTTTGTTATTTCTTTTAATAGGGGGTTATTTCATTCTAATTTCACATCGGATTATTTTCCGGGATAATGATAAAGATATTGGAATAGTAACTGAAG
>JAQUMQ010000162.1 GCA_028718045.1 Actinomycetota bacterium | reverse complement strand
TAATAATGCATATGTCACTCATATAGGAGACAGCAGACTATATCTTTTCAGAAAAGATAAGCTTGATCTTCTCACAGAAGATCATACATTGGTTTTCCAACTATATAAGAGAGGTGTTATTTCCTATGAGGATACATTCAGCCATCCGCAGAGAAATTATCTTACCGGAGTGCTGGGAAGCAATGAAATTTTAAGTCTTGAGTGCTTTAAGTTCACGCTTACACTCGATGATATAATAATAATTTGCTCTGACGGTTTAAACTCAATGATTAAAGACAGTTTAATAGAAAACTTGTTAAAAAAATTTAAAAACAAGAGCATAAAAGAGATCGCGCAAAAACTTGTTTTAGCGGCAAATAAAAAAGGCGGAATGGATAATATAACAGTAATCGCCTTAAAAATATGATAATAAATAAATTGGTTAAATAAATGAGTGATATTATCGTAGACAGATACAGGATGATAAGCAAAATCGGAAGCGGAGGAACCGCAGATGTTTACCTTGCTTTTGATGAAAAACTAAATCGACAAGTTGCAATAAAAATACTTTCAAGAATATATGCCTCGGAAAGAAACTTCGTCGCAAGATTCAAGAAAGAAGCTCAAATACTGGCTAATTTAAATGATCCCAACATCGTTGCGATCTATGATTGGGGTCAGTATGACAGTTCGTATTTTATCTGTATGGAATATGTTGAGGGACAAAGCCTTGAAGAAATCATCGACAAACAAGGAATTATAAGTCCGTCAGTTACGGCAAAATATGCGATACAAATTTGCAATGCACTGGAGGTTGCTCATAAAAATAATCTTATACACAGGGACATAAAACCGCAAAATATACTTGTAACACCTGACGGAACTATTAAAATTACCGATTTTGGGATTGCAAAATCTTTAATCGAGGATACCACCAAGACCATAAACATACTTGGCACCGCTTATTATATTTCTCCCGAACAGGCACAAGGTAAGATCTTAAGTTACTCGACCGATATTTACTCTCTGGGAGTTGTTTTATATGAAATGCTTACCGCAGATCTGCCCTTCAGAGGTGATAATTCTATCGAAATAAGTTTAAAGCATATAAACGAAAAACCTATAAAACCTTCTTTGCTTGTAAGCAGCATTCCTTTACAAATTGAAAAAATCGTAATGCATTGCTTGGAAAAAGATCCCCGCAAAAGATACGACAGCGTTTCGTCAATCAAAGCCGACTTGAAAAACTTTTTATATCGCAAACCCCTGATTATAGATAAGAAAAAAGAAGGTTCGGAGAATCTGGATAAGAAATCTTCAATCGATAAGCTATTTTTTTTAAAAAGGCGATCCAAAAATTTTAATGAAAACTACTCGGTAACATATGACTCTATCGACGAGGCACCAGCAAAAAGCAAAAAAAAATCTAAATTTAATTTTATCATTAATTTATCTGCAAGCTATACTCTTGCGGCTATATTTCTCATCCTTTTTGTTATTTTCGCGATTAACTACAACAGCCTAAAGACAAAACAAAATATCATAAAAGTTCCGCATGTAGAAAACATGCTTTTAGATAACGCAAAAGAGGCAGCCGCTTTTTATAGACTCGATATCAAAAAAAAATCTGATTCCTATGATGATTCTATTCCTGAAAATTATATAATAAGTCAGAATCCGGAAGCAGGAAGTGAGGTATCCGAAGGAAGCAGCATCGAAGTGACACTTAGCAAAGGAAAACAGCCCAGTATTTTTACAATCGTGCCCAATGTTATCGGATTAAATATTGCCGATGCAACAAAAATAATAAACGACTTGGGATTAAAAATTACCCAGACACAAAAAGAGTATTCTGATTTTTTTGAAGAAGAAATCGTCATCTATCAGGATCCTTCTTTTGGCAGCGAGGTAAAAACAGGCGAAAATATAAAACTGAAAATAAGTCTTGGGCAAAACATTTTGATGATTCCGAATATCATAGGTTATGATTATTCTTATGTCGCCTCGCAACTTGCTTCAATGGGATTGAATGTGATCATCAATAAGATTCCCAATGTCGATTATCAGCCGGGAAAGGTATTAAAAATTTCGCCCGAAGTGGGAACTCGAGTTAAGGAGGGAGATATCGTCAATATCTATATTGCTACAACCGAACAAATGATTCAGATGCCTGATGTGACTCAGTTAAGCGTGGATAAAGCTGTAAGCATCTTGCAAAGCTTAAGTATTTCTTATGATATTTCAAATGTCGAAGCTCAGTTTGATATCCAAAAAAGTCTTGTAATAAGTCAGTATCCTAGTCCTAATACATTTATTTCGATCGGCGAAAAAGCCATACTGATAGTCGGTCAATGATTCTTATTAAAAATCACTTTTTATAAAAACCCAAAACTTCATATTTCTCCGCCCTTTTCTTTTTTAAATCTTCCCCGCTTACATTTTCAAATTGCGACAAAGCAGTCAGCAAATGGCTTTTAACGATTCTTATCATTCTTGACGGTTCATTTTGAGCACCGCCAAAAGGTTCATGGATAATTTTATCTATAACTTTAAGACTCAATAAATCTCTTGCGGTTAATTTTAACATTAAAGCAGCTTGTTTTGTTAAAGATTGATCTTTCCAGAGAATCGCGGCACATCCTTCAGGAGAAATCACCGAATAAGTCGCATTCTCAAGCATCATTATATAATTTCCGACTGCAAGAGCCAGAGCTCCTCCACTGCCACCTT
The DNA here is from genome assembly GCA_028718045.1 of Actinomycetota bacterium. Taxonomy (GTDB): domain Bacteria; phylum Actinomycetota; class Humimicrobiia; order Humimicrobiales; family Humimicrobiaceae; genus JAMDDL01. The sequence continues at coordinate 1,834 of JAQUMQ010000162.1, read as the reverse complement.
CGCCTATCAATACAACTATTAAAGGAACTTTGAGATTAAACATGAACTCGATGTTTTTTGCAATCGCACCCGCTTGGCCATTATCTTCTGCCTCGATTGCAGGATTAGCACCGGGTGTATCGATAAAAGTTATCACAGGAAAATTAAACATGTTTGCAAGTTCCATGATCCTAAGGCTTTTTCTGTATCCTGATGGATCGGAACTGCCGAAATTATACTTTATTCGTTCCTTTATATCCTTACCTTTGTTATGCCCGATTACAACCACAGTTTTTCCGTTTATCTTTCCGATACCTGCGGTTATTGATTTATCGTCAGATGAAAGCCTGTCTCCCGAAAGTTCGATAAAATCGCTGAAAATGTCATTTATATAATCAATCGTTTTAGGTCTGTTTTCATTTCTTGAAAGCTCGACCATCTTCCATGCTCTTTCGGCGGTCCTCGACTCTTTTCTTAAGCTCTTGATCTTTTTGATTATATTGTTTTTTGCTTGTTTAAAATTTAGTTTGGATAAAAAATTAAACCTCTTGAAATTATTAATTTTTTCGAGTGAATTAAACAAATCTTTCATGGTTTGATTTTTATCTTCAGTTTTATCTATCTTATTTAAATAACCAGTATCAGGTGTTTTTATACCACCTGAAATATTGCTTAGATCTTTTTTATTATTATATTTTTCGTTCATCTTGCTTTTATAAATATAAAGACTACCTATCCGAGAACAGCTTCAGCAGCTTAGTTATAATGCTTTTTAAATCTTTTCTAGCTATGATCATATCTATCTGGCCATTTTTTAAGTTACGTTCGGAAAGCCCGAAATCCAAAGGCAATTCTTTTTTTATGGTTTGTTTTACAACCCTTGGTCCTGCAAAACAAAAAAGCGCTTCCGGCTCGGCAATAATAATATCGGCAATCGAAGCAAAACTAGCGCTTACTCCTCCTGTCGTCGGATTGGTAATGACGGATATATACGGTATTTTGTTTTCTTTTACTTTGTTTATTGCTGAAACAGTTTTCGCCATCTGCATAAGCGAAATAATTCCTTCTTGCATTCTTGCGCCTCCTGAGGCGCAAACAAGAATAAGCGGAAATCTGTTCGAAATTGCAAGGTCTGTGATTTGCCGTACTTTTTCTCCTGCAACGCTTCCCATGCTCCCACCCATAAATCTGAAATCCATCACGCCAAGATTTACTTCATACCCGCCTATCCTGGCACAGCCCGTAATCATAGCTTCGGAAATACCCGTGTTTTGTTGGGATTCGATAATCCTGTCTTTGTAAGGCTTTATGTCTACAAAATTTAAAAAGTCAATCGGCTTTATATTTGCCGCAATCTCGTTAAAGGTAAACTCGTCGACAAGATAACTTACTCTGGTTTTTGCATCAAGCATGTAATGATGGCCACAATAATGGCAAACTTTGAAATTTTTAAGAAAAATTTCTAGATTTAACATTTTATTACATGCTTCGCACTTAAAATCCGCCATATTTAAATAATCCCCAAAATAAAAATAATATTAGTAATCAAATTTTTTAAATGCAATTGTCACATTGTGTCCGCCAAATCCCATTGAATTCTTTAATGCTACATTTATTTTCTTACTTATAAAATTATTGGGTGTGTAATTCAAATCACAATTTTCGTCAGGATTAAAATAATTAATGGTAGGCGGTATTTTCTCGTTTTTGATTGCCAGAATCGTTGCAACGGATTCGACGCCACCCGCAGCTATGATTACGGGCTGTGCAAGGATAGGCGGGTATGAAGTAAATCTTGGTGTGATGGATTTCAGATTTATGGGTGGGAGCATGGGAAGCGTTGCAGGAGAAAAAG
>JAQUMQ010000161.1 GCA_028718045.1 Actinomycetota bacterium | reverse complement strand
CGTTTCTCCGCCAAAATAACCACCCCCGCCTAAAGTCTTTCTCAAAAGCGCACTCAATGCTTCAAAACCATCAATTTCCCTGCAATATTCAGGCTTCAGATCTTCGCTGTCGGCATTTGTTACCATGCCTAAAAAATGACGAATATCGTTTTTAATGACGGCATCAGCCATTAAATATTATCCCATTGAGGATCGCTGAGCTTTACCCTTGACGTTTCCTCTTTTACATCAAAGCGCATAGTGTCAGATCCGAAAAACTCCAGACACTTGTTTTCAATCTCTTTATAGCCGATATATTCCCGTTCCTTGTCGTTTGTAAGGATCGCACAGGCAATATCAACTATCGTATTGTGAAATATCTTGTCATAGTAAGTGGTTAAAGCCGTATCTTCGTCAACAATTTCCGTAGGGTTCAGATAATAAGTGATTGTTGCTTCATCATCATCCGGCATCATGTAAATCCTTGTACCCTTGAAATAATATCTTGGCGTAGTGTAATAGTCTTGAATCCCGCGCCTGTTATATTGCACGTGCTGATCGAGCGATATTTTCGTAGCGTATTTTTCAAGGTCCTGGAGATATACATATTTGATTCCGTCCATGCCGCCACGGAGGTCGCCTGTGATAATCGTCAGAATATCCGTTCCGCTTTCAACATCTGCAACGCTATTCTCAAATACTTTCAATGCGTTCATCGGCATTTTCCCGAACACCGCGAGAGATGCCGTATTCAAAGCGACAACCTTTAGTTCCGGCGTAAATACGGCATTTGACAAATCGTTGAGCTTTACGCTCATAAGTTCGAGCATCTGCTTTGCGGTCATGCTTTCACCCTTAAATAATTTCTCTTTTCAACTTTCTTTTTTACGGAAAGTATCTGACTGATAATATTGAACTTAGCCCGCTGAATATTGACATACTTCGCAAGCCCTGTTCGAGCGCATAATTTTTTTAATTCGCCCCGGTCCATAGCTTCAAGGTCAGCTTCTGCCAAGCCGTAAACCTCATCGCTGACATCATACATATAAAACGGATCGTGTTCTTCAAGCTTTAGCCTTGAGTCCTTTTTACCATATTCAATAAAGCCAAGTGCAAGCTCCCCATCTATAACGGCAGGATTTCCGTCAAGATAAACTTCAACGGCGTCATCTTCGATTTCGTAAATTTTGCCATTGCCGAGATTTTTGATCAGTCTTGACATAGTACCTCGTGTCCCCGGAGGCGGCCACCACGACCGCCCACCGGGAAACATGAAACAGGTTATAAAGTATAGCCGTACACAAAGACCTGAAGATTCAACCCACCATGCGCCTGATCAATGCCGCAGTTCTCAGGGATCTTTACATACAGACGCTCTTTCGCAATATCAATACACCCTTTCGGGTAACATTCAATGATCTTCTTCTGATTGGTGTCATCGTAAACGACATTGCACAAACCTTGCCCAAGCGTCATGCCGATAATGTTACCATGCTTGTCTCGCACGATGCCGGGTATTACGATTCCCTTTGAGGAAACATCAACATCCTTTGCAAGATAGCTGTTGTTATCCTTTGTTCCGACAGAAACTTTCTTGCCGAGAACCGGATTCAACACCCTTAACACCACTTTGTCAATGATAAATCCGCTGGGTATCGTAATATCAAGCGGATATGCGGCTTCCTTGTTGCTTTTTATCTTTACCGGTGCAATACCGGCCGTAAAATAGACATAGCCGCACGGCATAGAGTTTTCATTCATGTTTCACATCCTTGTTTTCAAAACAGGGGAGGGAGAGATCCCTCCCCTATTGCGTTAATTAATTGCAGTTATCCCTGCGTAATGATCTTCCAGGCATTGACCTCATACACGGAAACTTTCCCCGTAGTACGGTTAATATGCAAAGATCCAGAAGGGATGCTTGCACCTGCAATCGCATGGTCGGATTCATTGGTCGCACCTGCGCCCATGAAAATCCAAATGTTACCGAGTGTAAAGTAATAGTGCTTGCTTCCATCGGTAGCCGTGAATTCCTGAGCGTGGGGACTTAGACCTCTTTTATCGCCTTCATTCGGAACGGACATATTTTCCTCACTTTCGTGGTTAATGGTTAATGACCCATCGCCCTGCTGTTTAATTAGGCAGGAGCGATCTCTTTAGCGGATCCCGGATTGACGTAGGTAGCGAGCGATTCAACACCGGTTGCACGGCAAAGAGCGGCACGATTCGAGGTTACAAGGTTACCCATCGAATAAAATTTCTTTACCGAGGTCATCGTACCCTGGGCTTCGATAAACGGCTTCTGCGCCATTTTCGCTCCGGGACTGAACGCAAACCACAGGAATTCGGAATTCAAGCAATATACTTCGCCTTCGTTTGCAGCCTGCTCAAGGATCATTGCATCTTCTGCCACAACCTTAGCATTGCGATAGAACAGCGTATCAAATCCGGCAACTCCCTTGTCTTCATTCAGCGGGCTTCCCTGCTTCTGAGCATCGAGGATGAACTCATAGGCATCCCATATCTGCTGCGGAACGACAAACAAAACATCACCGCTGGACTTCCGGAATTTAGCTACCGCAAGCAACCGCGCAAAGAACTTCTTCATGTATGTGTCTTTTGTCGTGTCGGTCATTTCAGCAACGGTAAAGTCATCCGTGAAGTCTCCGCCACTATCGGTAAACACTTTGGATTTCCATGCTGCAAAGTCTGTAGGATTAATTCCGCCAACCGCTTCCGTTGCGTGATCGTTGATCAGGTAAGGCAGGGAATTGAAAAGCGAAGCATCTTCCATGCTTCCGTCAACTTCGGGCATTTTGAATAACGCCCTTGTAAACGACCCGGCAAAGGACTTTTCAACATTCTTGATTTTCAGATCAACAATATTTTTGATCGCAAGAGGTGTGCGGGATTTAATGATTTCCTGTTCGTCAATCACAAGCGAAGCTACGGCCATCTTCGGTTCGTATTCGGCTGCGGTTGCAATTTCAGCGGGAACAATGGAAATACTTCCATAGGGATTGATCATCTGGGTGTTTCCGCCATCTCCGCATTCAAGCGGAACAACGAGTTTGCGGCCTTCAAGCTCCCGGCTGTACTGGTAAATCCAGGCAAGCGTGGGGGAGTATTTCAAAAAGATATTGTCGAACAATGTCGGCATATACTTCTTGTTGATGACCGCCTGTAGGGTATTATAATCTAAGGCCATTTTGGCGCCCTTTCAATTTGTGTCGGACGGCGCCTCAGGGGGTTAATTAGTCTTTGAAAATGTCTTCAAAGTCCTTTTCTGTGGTTTCGTAGTGAGAACTTATTGCGGATCGTTTTTTCGGTCTCAACTTGTCTGACTGCACCACTTTGCCCTGAGACTGCTCCGGCGGTTTCGGTTTTGTCTTCTTTTCGCCTTCAGCTTCAATTAGCTTGTCGGCCCGCCAAATTCGATAGGCTTTTTCGTGGTTCAGCGCTATTTTGCTTTCTTTGAATTCGTTGAAGATTAGCCGGTCAATCTCGTCCATATCTGAACTCGAAAGCTGGTACTTCTTCATGCAATCGTTCCTGGCTTCCTTAAAGCGGTCTTCCTGCTCCCGTATGGCAATTTGTTGCCGAAGATCAGATATGGTCTTCTCATACTCGTTTGCAAGCGTTTTTGGGTCTGCCTTTACCGCTGCATCCAAAGCTGCAATAGCGGTTTTGTCTTCTCCAAAATACTCGTTGAGCTGTTTTACGAGTGCCGGATCGCTTTTAACCCTTTGTACCAAAGCGGAGTAAGCTTTTACCGAAGCCATCTGCTTCTCAAGCTCTTTCCGTTGGTCGGCAATCTCCATTGACTTCTGCGTGTTCTCTTTGGTCCACTTGGCTTTGTTAATAAAAGCCTCTTTGAGTTCCTTTAAGAGAGCAGGCTGAACTTTTCCGTCAACTTCAATCTCAAGCCGGGTGTCATCATCCATGTCAAGCGTTTTAGCGCCTTCCTTATCGGCAGGCCCTTCTTCGCCATCATCAGATTCGCCTTCAGCTTCCTTGCTTTCGGCTTTTTTGCCACCATCCGGTTCGTTGCCGCCGTCCCCGTTGCCCTTTTCGGGATCAAGGTCAGGGTCGTCATCAGGATCGCTGACGATAACATCATCGAAATCAACATCATCTGTCAACTTCTTTTCAACGTCCTTGTCTTCATGTTCCTTCATTTCAATTCCTTTTTTGACCGTTGGCCTTGCCGGCGCAGTCATTTCAGGTTATTCATGTTCCAATTTTTCAATTTTTTTCAAAATTGCAAATACATTTTCTTTCGGCACAAGCCGGTATTCTGTTTCAGCGTCATTGTCAAGCTTCAGGGTAACGCCGTGAGCTGTTGAAAACAGAACGTAATTGCCGGGTTCGTAGTCTTTGCTGTCTGATCTTATGACCCGGCCTTTTGCAAAATACATTTCATTTGAGTCGTGATGAACATTATCCGGAATAATTATCCCTGATTTTGTCTTTGTTTCTCCTTTGCCGTGCGAATATACTTCGACAAAAAGCATATCGTTATATGGGACAACCTGGTCAACACTCAAAAGCGGAAACATTTTTTCTTCCATCACAT
>JAQUMQ010000160.1 GCA_028718045.1 Actinomycetota bacterium | reverse complement strand
GTTTGATAGCTGTCGCAAATTATTTTATTTGGTCTTGAATTTATATAAATAAGATTTTTAATAAGCAATTTTATGTTTTCTTCGGTATGCATATCCGGGAACAAAAGAAAACTTAGGTCATGAATCGTTACCACGAGTTTTGCTTTCAAAAGTTCGGGAACAATATAAGCAGTCGAATGAATCACGTCGACATTTCCAAGTATTTTTTCTTTACCTTCGATTGAGGACTTCGCCCATTTTGTTTCAACTCTGGAGCTGCTCCAGTTGATTTTATTCATTACGAAATTTGTGTAAATATTGGGATTTCTGTAATAATCGCCAAATATCCCTGCATTTTCTTCTTTATTCCATCCTTGCGGGAAGCAGTCATAAAAAAACGGATAGCCTGTATATTCGTTGTCGGCATCGATTTTCAATAAAAATTTTAATAAATTTGCAGCATAAATCCCTACCCCTCCGGATCTGTCAATATATCTGGATATGTCTATACCTATTTTCATATTTTCAAACCTTCAATCAGTTTGTAAAAACTCTTTATCCTTTGCTCCCAGAGATAATTATTTTTGGCTTTTTTGTATCCTTCTTCCCCCATTTTTTGAGCAAGGTCTTTGTTTTTTAGCAGTTTCAATATATATCCGGCAATCATTTCATAATCACCAAAAGGAACAAAAAATCCGTTAATTCCTTCATCGATTACTTCCGTTACCCCGCTGCAGTAAGCAGCGATTACCGGTTTTTTATGAAGCCATGATTCAACATACACCAATCCGAAAGAATCCGACTTTGAAGGCATTACGAAAACCTCACATCCTTCAATTGCATCATTCTTATCCTTCTCGGTTGCATAGTTTAAAATTACCGTATTCTCAAAGACATAACTCTTCTGAGACAACAGGTATGATTCAAATTCAGACAAAATTTGTCCGATAAGCACAAGCTTTATATCGACCCCTTTATTCCATAATACTTTCATAGCTTCGACAGTATGATGAGAGCCTTTATCGTGAGTTTGGGTTGAAATTTGAAGGACATACGGCGAATCTATATTGTATTTTTTCCTGAATTTATCGACATCGTTTTGAGTGTTTGCAGTTTCGTCGACACCTATCCCGCTTACTTTAATTTTAGCAGAATTTATCCCGTCGGCAGCAAGTTTTTCTTTTTCATTATTTGTTATGGTCAAAACATAATCGCAATTTTTCAAAAGATATTTTCCTTTTTTGTTGAAAAACAAGCTTAAGTTTTCATCAGAATTAGGTTCGCCGAAATGAACGAGCGGCACCAAAATAAAAGGAATTTTTTTTAACCTTGCATAAAAATATGCAGGATAAATTAAATAATAATGAGGAAATACGCCCGCAATCACAAAATCAAATTTTTTTGGCAAAAAAACCGCAATCAAAAACATGTATAAGTAAAAACCCGGAACAAATATATACGGATTTCCTATCAAGAATTTTATTGTCATGGAAGGCAGCTTCGAAAGAAATTGCAGCAAGGCATTTTTATTGGGAAGATGAAAAATCCTGAATCTTTTTATTTTTATATTGTTTCCGATTTTTGCCTTGCTTTCCTTTATATATTTTTTTTCGGGATAATAAAAAAAGTCATTGTCCCAGACATTTGTGGTAAATACACTTACGCTGCAATCTTTTTCGTCAAGAACTGTTGCCCATTTTAAGAACTGCCTTTCGGATCCTCCGAGAAAGGGCCAGAATCTGTGAAGAATCATAAGGCATCTTTTGCCGGCAATATTACTTACGTCCTGCAAGAATTTTTTACCTTGTTTCCCTCTGCTTTTTTCTTCCATGATCACAAAATCCTATTTTTATGGTATCGATCCTATAGCATTAAAAAATTGTTTTTATTTTAAAACCCTGCCATTTCGTTTCTTAGGTATTGCGAATCTTCGCTAAGTACGGCAACCTCGATTACGAACAAATCTTTGAAATTTCGCACAAATTCCTTAAAAGTATCGCTACCCATCTTTTCCGTATCGCCATTAAGATAGGCAGCATCATTATAAACTGCATCTTTTTTCTTTTTGAACATATCCTTATTGAACGAAAAAATCACAGTTATTTCTTTCTGATCTTTCAATAATTCGTTTGGCACTTCAAAAACAGCCGTATTCATTCTTTCCTTCAATTTCAGTTTGAAAATACTGCCTTCGATATTTACATACAGGCTTTCTTCTTTTTTGTGATACAAGAAATATTGAAGCTGGAAATAATATTTATAACTTTCGCCCCTATAAGGATTTTCCAAAACAAGATCGGCGTAATTAAAAAAGAATCTTCCCCTAGGATAACCTTTTGCTATAAGGCTTTTCCAGCCTCTTCCCAAGCCTTTATCATTTATGCCCATTATTATCCTGTTAGTTTTTTCACCATATTTCTCGAATTTGTTCCATAAAATATCGAGATATTCCATGGGTATGTATTTCCTGCCTGAGTTTGTTGTCGTAGTACTTACCATCGCCCACATTTTCATTGCTTTCTGAATCTTAAGACTGCTTTTGTAATCTTTCGTTGCGATTCTTTTTCCGATTATCAAAGGCAGTTTTGTCAGGAATATCAAATATATATAAAATTCCCTGAAAAAATTCATAAAATCGTAGCGCACGATCAAATCTTTCATGATGAAGCCAAATTCATATTTGGTAATCTGAGGAATCGTTTTTGCAAGAAACCCGATAGGGTAATTTTTTAAAATAAATATAAAACGTGAACGTTTAAGATAAAAATGCTTTTTTAGGGAAAGAACTCCGCTTGTAGCAGAGAATTTATGATATACAAGTGCTTCTTTTACGTAATCGACGCTGTAGTCCGAATATTTCCAAGTCCTGAAACAAAAATCTATATCTTCATAATACATGAAATATCTGCTTTCGAAAAAACCTATTGAATCAAAAACACCCTTTTTTATCAAAGCCGCTCCGCCTGAAACAGATAAAACTTCGCCGCTTTTGGTATGACACTCTTCATCCAGTTCAAAAAAGTCCCTGTCCCATCCGCTGCCAAAATAATTTACAAATCCACCGGTACTGTTTATATATTTCGGCCAGTAATATATAAGCATTTTACCTGCCAGTATCCCGCAATCAGGTTTTTGTTCGCCATAACTTACAAGATTTTCCAGCCACTGTCTGTCAAGCCGCAGATCATTGTTCAGGATTCCGAAATAATCAACCTTTTTATATTTTTTAAGCCCATATTTGACGGCTTTGTTAAAAGCATCGCCATATCCTTTGTTGCTCCAATTGACCAAAAGCTCACACTGCGGATATTTTTTTCTTATAAAATCGACGCTTCCGTCTTTCGAATTATTATCGACTACCAGTACTTCGAATTCCCCATAGGTCTGGCTGTATATCGAATCCAGACATTCGCCAATATGATTTATTCCGTTATAGTTTATAATTATCAAAAGAACTTTCGGACTGTTGATTTGATTTTCAAAAGCATCCGACAGTTCTTTGTTTGATTCCATGTCCGAATTTTTTATCCGCGAATTTTCTTTTTTATCCGTAATGCTTATTTCTTTTTCCATGAAGTTTGTTTTGGCTTAAATAATTAAAGATAATATGAATCCTGGCCGGATATTGAATTGATTGATATTTCAAATTTTTTGTATTTTCATTTCCGAATTCAAATCAGCAATACCTTCCGATTTGTTATGTTTCATTACGTTTAATGTAAGCATGTTATTTACCCAATCGCAATAAGTTCTGAAATCTTTATAACCTATGGCAGGCGAAACATAATAAACTCCTCCCATCAAAACAATTTTCTGCCTAAAAGATACTACTACATTATCCCCGGGTTTAAAAGTGCCAACCGCTATATTATTAAGCCTGTTGTTTGTTCCATAAACAGTATTTCCTTTAAAATCAACCATTCGGATTCCGAATATAGGATTTTCAACCTCTGCTTTAAAAACGGCATCGAACTCTATTTTGACTTCATCGCCATATTTGCAATAATCGATTGGTGTTCCTTGGACGCCAACCAGTCTTATTTCTTTGATCTCGGCATCTCCCGAGCCAAACCTGTTGATTACATTGCTGTTACTGCCAAGATCGGTTGCGGCAAGCCTGTCGATATCTTCTCCCGTAATTACTTTCTGATTGTTTTCTATAATAGTCTGAAATATTTTTTTCCTTTCCTCTTTTTGCTGTTCGTGAGCTCTTTCCATTTCGATATTTTCGACATACGAACGGTAAGAACTCACAACTGCGACCGGCCCACCTATCTGCTGTATTTTTCCATCTTTTAAAAATATTACCCTGTTGCAAAGATCTTGTATGGTGCCCAGATCGTGCGAGACAATTATTATGGTTTTACCCTGCTTTATGAAGTCATAAATAACCTTATAGCATTTTGCCTGAAAAGCTTGATCTCCGACAGCCAACACTTCATCTACCAGCAATATGTCCGGATTAACATTGATAGCTACAGAAAAACCAAGCCTCATATACATCCCCGATGAATAATTCTTAACCGGCATGTCAATGAATTTATCCAGTTCAGAGAACTCAACAATTTCATTGAATTTTTTT
>JAQUMQ010000159.1 GCA_028718045.1 Actinomycetota bacterium | reverse complement strand
CAAATCAGTTGTTTCCGTTTATTCTTATTTCAACCCAAGCAGATCTCAATGTCAGCAGCATTTCTTTTACCTCTAAAAATGGCTGCTTTTCTTTTTTGGTATTGCCCATTACAAGCCTGAATATCATGAAATTATATATTTCAAACAGATTTGCGGCAATTTCTCCGCCGTTTCCCATATCCAGTGCCAGTATAAGTTCCCTTAGCATTGCCTGTGCTTTTAAGCTATTGCCATGCACCCCTTCGATTTTGTTATCTTCGAGGTTTATCAAGCATCTTTCAATAAAGCCTATGATTCCGTCATAAGCCAAAATTATCAAATCTTTCTTATTGCAGCTTTTAATTTTTATTTCATTATATTGCTGATAAGGGGTTTTTACGGTCATAATATCGCTGCTCTTTTTATTTTCGACTTTAATTTTTATTAAACTTTTATAAAATTTTCAAATTAAATACCATATTTAAAATAAAATATATACGGTACATTCTTTAACTTTGATTTGCCCTCAATTCGAATAAAGCGGTTTTTAAAAAAACGATGTCTACATCGAACCTATCTGCAATTCAAGCCAAGCCATTTGCGAATCTGCATTCGCTATTGCCGCTTCCATTAACGTAAATTTTTTTGATAATGATTTTTCCCTTATTTCCAGTCTCCTTTTTATTGACTCTATCTGGCTTTCCAACATATTTATTTCCTGCTGAAAAGACGAAGACCTGCTTGTCAATACTCCGGTAGTGCTGTTTGTTATGCCATATAAATATTTATTGACTCTTACGCCGATACCATACTGATTGGTTTCCAATCCTTCAACGGCACTGTTTTTTGTAAACAAACTTTTTACTTCTTCGAAATTGTTTTCCAAAGCTTCGTTTAGTTTAGCGGCATCGATATTCAATTTTCCTATGAGCATTGCGCTGTTGCCGTCAGATTTAGAAAAAGAAGGTTTGCTTATGCCTATGCTTTCCAAATCGTCAAAGCTTTCGCTTAATCCGCTTACCGCTCCCACAAACAAGTTGTTTAAATTAGACTTGACATTATTTAAAGTAACATCGGCATAAACAAGACCGGCAAGATTATCCGATTCTTTTTCTATGGGATAAATTCTTTTTTCGGTTGTTTTTGAATAAATAAAATCAATTGCGCTGTTATATTGATTAACGAAAGCAGTTATTTTGCCAGCAATAGCGGATATATCCCTGCGAACAGATACATTTGAAGTCCCCGTCTTTAATAACTTTATAGTAACGTTTTCGACGGTATCCGAAATCGTATTTGACGAAGATGTTATGTTTTGACCGTCAATCGTGACTGATGCATCGGCACCTGCAACAAATTGATTTTTTATGCTTAAATCACTTTTCAGTATACCTAAATCAACCAAGATGTTATTGTTCTCGGTTAAAGCAATCTGATTGGATGCTCCGGTGTTTATGCTTTGCAATCTTAAGATATTGTCGACGATGGTTGCTTTTACGCCGGCACCGGCTTCATTTATCTTATCCCTTATCGAGTTTAAAGAATCCTGATTGTCAATTGCGATATCGACATTGTTTATTTTAATTATACCGGTATTGAGTCCCAATGCTTCTGTCGCAGAACCTTTCTTGTCAGAGCCAATCGCATGTGCCGTTGCGATATTGTTAACCGTAACATTATAATTTGCTTCAAAGCCCGAAGTCGTTTTCCACTCTATTACGGATTGCTCGGAATAGCTTACACTAAATACATTAAAAGTGCTTTCGGAAGATATCTGACTTGCCAGGTTTTTTAAATTGTTAAGTCTTCCTAAAACGTCATTGTATATTTCTTTTTTTTTGCTTAACTTGTTTTGCTTTGCCTCGATATTATTTATTGGCTGTCTTTCTATCGCCATCAATTGTTTTATTATTTCATTGGCATTTATATTGGAATTAAGACCGCTTATATTCATAGTGTCGTCCTCTTACTGATAAATTTGATTTTATTAAAAAAATATATTCATTTATTTTTTTACCGCCGTATCTTTTCAATCTTATCTATTATCTAGCGTTTGATATTTATATCTATTCTATATATCGGTTTATTTTTGTTAATTCTATAATTTTTTAATATTTATACCGCCATCGAAGCTTTTACATTTTTAATACCCGTTAAACACACAACCGATTTAAATCTTTTAACGTACTTTGCAGCAACAATGAAGCATATCCGGCTTGAGCTGCCACATTATGTTCATCCAACGACAGCACATATTCGTATGAAGTTTTGGCATCATCAAACATCTCGAGTTTTTTCAAACTGTTGCCTAAATAAACATAATAATCGTTTTTATCATTATCCAGACCGATCGCTTTTAAGAAATACAGTGACGCATTTATGTAATCCTTTTTAACAAAGAAGCATAATCCTGCCAAGTTATAAGCTTCTGCATTGGCAGTGTTTATGCTTAAATACTTTAAAATAATCTCGATAGATTCTTCAAAATTGCCCGTATTGAACAATGCTTCCGCCAAATAATACAATAAATCTGCCAACTTGTAGTCACCATCAATAAAAACGGCATAATTCAAAGTTTCCACAGCGCTATCGTATTGTTTTTTAAACAGATAAATTTTTCCTAAATTCAAATATGTTTCCAAAGAGCCGGGGTTTGCCGATTTTGCTTTTTTAAAATAATCTATTGCTTCGTCCAGTTTTTCCAAAGACATTTTAGCCGTTGCCAAATTATGATAAATCGACCAACTGCCAGGATGTTTCAAAAGTATCGATTCGTAAATATTTTCAGCTTTCAGGAAATCCCCCAACAATAAATTGGCATGGCCCCATCTATCCATACCGGCAAAATCGAAATTATCTGCCTTGTAATAACTTGAATAATATTTATCGGCATCTTTGTATTTTTTTTGGCTATAACATATATCAGCTTTCATAAGATTTTCTTTTTTCATAAAGACAAGTTCCAAATTATCGAATTTACCGTTTTCGTAATTTGATTTCTGACACTCGAGAAATGAAACGGCTTGTTTTTTAAATCCGAGAAGAAATAATTTTTCGATAATCTTTTCCGCATGTTTTAACGAAAATTTTGTCTTTTTTATCTTTTCGACTAACGGAATTATCTCTTTGGAATTATTCGACATATGATATGCCGTTATTAAATTAAGAACCGCGTCTCCCGAATATTTATTTATCCTTATAGCTTTTTTAAAACTTTTGACAGCCTTGTCAAACTCTTTCGTATTTATATAGCACACACCAAGACTTACATATGTTTTCCAGCTTCTTATGCTTAAATCCATGGTACCGCCAATTACAATATCGGAATTTTTGTCGGATAAAATTTTGTTAAAGTTTTCGATTGCTTTATCATATTGCTTAAGTGATAATTGCGCCAATGCCAAACTAAATAAGGCTTCTTTAAAATCCTTGTTTAGTTCAAGTGCTTTTTTTGCAGTATTTACCGCCTCGGTAAAATTACCGCTCTCATAATAACTGTTTGCCATTTGCGAAAGTCCGAATATGTAAAAAAATGAAATCGCTTTTCCTTCTTGTTTTTGCTGCATCAATTTGAAATGCTTTATGGAATTTTCAAAATCTCTCATTACTTTGTAATGAATGCCTAAATTATATTCATTAAAACCATTATCCGGATCATCTTGTACAGCTGCTTTTAACAAAGATAAATTCCTTTCCAATTTATTTTTTTTATCCATTTCGTTTTTCATATAACCTTTGTGGAAGATAGCCACATCGGTTTTTATTTGCGGAGGCTTGCATGAAGCATCATTAAACACTAAATTTTCATGTATCCTGCCTTTGAATTCATAAGAAGGATTATTTGTCCATATTCGCGTCGAATAATGCTCGACAAAAAAATTACTGTCCTCTTCCCTTTCGGTAAAATTAAGCAGCTTTACCAAATAAGAATGCGGATAAGTAGGTTTTTTTAAATTATAAAAAAATCCAATGCTTTTTTTATCGACATATTCATCCGCATCCAGAAACATAATGTAATCCGAAGTTGCATTTTTGATGGATACGTTTCTTGCTTGGGCAAAATCGTCATTCCATTTGTGATGAATTATTTTGGCATTATATTTTTTGGCGATTTCCAAAGTTTTATCGGCAGAGCCTGTGTCGACAATTATTATTTCGGAAACTGCTGATTTTATACTTTCCAGACAATTTTTTATGTTTTTTTCCTCGTTTTTAACTATCATGCACAAAGAAATCGTTGCTTTCTCATTTTCTTCTTTTTGCCTTATGACATTAAGCAAATAATCGTAATTTTTTTTAGCGTTTATCGTGTTTCTTCCGGTTTTAGGAATATTTATTAACTTTGCCTTTAATCTCTTTAAATTTTTTACCGATGCGGGATCATTGGTTAATTCGATTAATTTGTCGATAAAATATGATGCGAGATTGAATTGATTGACATTTATCAATGAAACTATCAATAAATTTATAACTTCCTTGTTTATGCTTAACTTTAGATATTCATAGCATTTATCTATTATTCGGTCATGCCTTTTTTCTTCCAAAAGCTTGTTTACATCTTCTTTGAAAGTTTTTATAAATTTATTGTTGATTTTTGTTATTCC
>JAQUMQ010000158.1 GCA_028718045.1 Actinomycetota bacterium | reverse complement strand
CTCGGCTCTTGAAACAAAATTACTCATCGGAGCATTTACGATTGCTATCCCCTTTCTCGTAGCGGTCTTCAAGTCAATATTATCGACATTGGTTCCGGGCTTTCCAATCACCATTAAATTTTTTGCATTACTTATCACTTCGGAAGAAACTTTCAATGAGCTTTTGGTTATCAATCCGTCATATTGTTTTATTTCGCATCTTAATTCTTCGTCCGATAAACCTTTTTTTATCGTGACATTAAATTCCTTGTTTAAATATTCGACTGCTTTTTCCGAAATATCGTCCGTGATTAATATTTTTTGTTTACGCTCCATTTTATTCCTCATTTTAAAAAACATATTAATTCTAATATCAAAACAATACTGTGTTTGATATTAGAAAATTTTAAAATGCCGATAAACAAATATTATTTTTTAATATTTTTCCCTCTTGCGCAAGCTACCATTCCGGTTCTGACAAATTCAAGTATACCATAAGGTTTTAATAATTCTTTAAAGGCATTTATTTTAGTTTCCGCTCCTGTCAGCTCGAGTGTAAGAGAGCTCTTGCAAACATCGACCACGTTTGCCCTAAAGATATTTGCTATTTCAAGAATTTCCGCTCTGCTTTTGCTTTCCGTATTTACTTTAACAAGAACAAGTTCTCTTTGAATGGAACAATTCGGATCAAGTTTTTGTATCTTCAGCACATTGATCAATTTATGCAACTGCTTCGTAACTTGCTCCACCGTTTTCTCGTCAGCGTTAACCACAATCGTAATTTTTGATATTTTTTCGTCATCAGTAGGACCGACCGCTAGACTTTCGATATTGAAACCTCTTCTGCTGAAAAGTCCTGATATTTTTGCCAAAACGCCTGATTTGTTTTCCACCAAAACAGAAATTATATGATTCATTTCATCACCTGCTTATGATCCAACATTTCGCTAATAGCAGCACCCGGTGCAACGAACGGAAAAACATTTTCATCCGGATCAATCCAAAAATCTATCAGCACAAGATTTTTTATACTTATTGCATCTTTAATAGCTTTTTTAACATCCTTTTTCTCTTTTACCCTAAATCCGATTCCGCCATAAGCTTCTATGAGTTTTACAAAATCCACGCATCCTCTTATGCAAGTTTGCGAATATCTTTCATTATAAAATAATTCCTGCCATTGTTTAACCAATCCCAAACTTCCATTGTTTAAAAGTATGATTTTTATGGGTAATTTATTAACGGCGGCAGTCGCAAATTCCTGTGATACCATCTGAATGCTTCCGTCACCTGCGATATCAAAAACAAGTTTATCAGGTCTGCCGATTTGTGCTCCTATCGAAGCCGGCAGTCCGAAACCCATTGTTCCGAGTCCTCCGGAAGATATGAACGTCCTGGGTTCAAAAACCTTATAGTATTGAGCTGCCCACATTTGGTTCTGGCCAACCTCGGTGCAAATAATTGCATCTCCTTTCGTTAGCTCATGCAAAGTTTCTATAATAAATCCAGGCTTAACCAAGTCGGTATCCTTGTCATAATAAACCGGATATTTTTTCTTCCAGTTTTCTATTTCATCAAGCCATTGGGAAAAGTCTGCCAACCCTTTTTCGGAGCTTATTTTTTTGTATTCTATGATTAAATCCGTTAAGACTGATTTTGCATCTCCTACGACAGGTATGGTAACCTTTACGTTTTTACCTATTTCTGCAGGATCAACATCGATATGAATTATTTCAGCATTTTTGGCAAATTCGCTTAACTTTCCGGTTACTCTATCATCAAATCTCACACCTATTCCTATGATCAAATCCGTATTTACGAATGCCATATTTGCATATCTTGCCCCATGCATTCCCGCCATTCCTAAAGACAGTTTTTTATTTTCGGGATATGCGCCTTTGCCAATCAAAGAAGTTATCACGGGTATTTGAGCATAATCTGCAAATTCCCTTAACAGATTACTGGCATTTGAAGAAATAATGCCTCCTCCTGAAAATATAACAGGTTTTTTACTATGAAAAATTTTTATAGCTGCTTCCTTTATTTGTTTTAAATTACCCTTTACCGTAGGTTTGTATCCGGGTAAGCTTATTTCTCCTTTGACTTGTTCGTCTATCAAAGCCACTTGAACATCTGAAGGTATATCGACCAGCACGGGTCCCGGTCTGCCCGTAGACGCAATATAAAAAGCTTCTTTGATAACATTTGGAAGATCCTTGATATTTTTTACCAAAAAATTATGTTTTGTTATAGGCGCGGTAATACCGGTTATGTCTGCTTCCTGAAAAGAATCCGTACCTATTTCAGGAGTTGAAACCTGGCCTGTAATGGCAACGATAGGTATCGAATCCATATAAGCATTTGCGATACCGGTTATTAAATTGGTCGCACCCGGGCCTGAGGTTGCCATGCATACTCCGGTTTTCCCCGTCGCACGCGCATAACCGTCTGCAGCATGAGCTGCACATTGTTCATGCCTTACCAGTATATGTTTTATCTTCTTTTCATTGTACATCGCATCGTATATCGGGATTACTTTTCCACCCGGATATCCGAAAATATACTCCACCCCCTCATTTTCAAGACATTTCAATAACATTCTTGAGCCATTGATCTTGCTCATATTTTCTCCTGTTTGCTTTTTTACATTTGCCGATAATAATTATCAATCTTAAAATATTTATTGAACTACCGCCCCTCTTGAGGCCGACGTTACGAGTTTGGCATATCTGCTCAAATAACCTTCTTTAATTTTACTTTCAGGAACCTTGAACTCTTTAAGTCTTTTTTCAATCTCTTCTTCTGGAACCAACAAATCTATCCTGCCGTTGTCGATATCTATTTCTATTATGTCATTTTCATTTACAATAGCCAAAGGTCCTCCGGCCATAGCTTCCGGTGAAATATGCCCTATCGAAGCTCCCCTTGTTGCACCCGAAAATCTGCCATCGGTAACGAGAGCTACTTCCTTATCCATTCCCATTCCGGCTATCGCCGATGTAGGGGCAAGCATTTCTCTCATTCCGGGTCCACCTTTAGGACCTTCATATCTTATCACTATCACGTCTCCCGGATTAATTGCTCCGTCCATAATGGCTTTTACGGCTTCGTCTTCTCCGTCAAACACTCTTGCTTTTCCCTTATGACGATACATGGAAGGATCGACAGCAGATTTCTTTACAACTCCGCCTTCCGGAGCAATATTTCCATATAATATTTTCAAACCGCCGTCAGGAAGATATGCATCATCAACTGTCCTTATTACCTCCCTGTTCAATATTTTTGCGCTTTGAATATTTTCTTTGACTTTTTTACCGGTAACAGTAAATAAATCTCCGTCAATCAAATCATTTTTCAACAGTTCGTTCATTAAAGCTTCGATGCCACCTGCCATATATAAATCAAAAATATGAAACGTTCCGGCAGGGCTTAATCTGCATAAATTCGGTGTTTTCGAACTTACTTCATTTACAAGATTAAGAGAAAAATCAATTCCGGCTTCATTTGCGATTGCGGGAATGTGAAGTATCGTATTGCTTGATCCGCCAAGAGCCATATCGACTGCCAAAGCATTTTTTATGGACTTGATATCAACAATATCCCTAGGTTTAATATCTTTCTTTACAAGATTTAAAATCTGCATGCCGGCTATTTTTGCAAGCCGTATTCTTTTTGAATAAACCGCCGGAATCGTTCCGTTGCCGGGTAATCCAAGACCCAAAGCTTCGGTAAGACAATTCATGGTATTGGCGGTAAACATTCCAGAACAACTCCCGCAAGTCGGGCATGATTCTTCTTCAATGAGATCCAGGTCTTCCTTGTCATACAATCCCTTGTTGAATTTTCCTATTGCTTCATAACATGAATTATAATCTATATCCTTATTATTTAATCTGCCTGTCAGCATTGGTCCGCCACTTATAACAATCGAGGGGATATTAAGCCTTAAAGCAGCCATTAGCATTCCCGGTATTATTTTGTCGCAATTCGGTATCAAAACCAGACCGTCAAAAGGATGTGCCATACAAACAGTTTCGATGCTGTCCGCTATTAATTCCCTGGATGCAAGCGAGTATTTCATTCCCGAATGGTTCATGGCCACACCATCGCAAACTCCGATTGTCGAAAACTCCTGCGGCGTTCCGCCTGCGATACGTATGCCCGCTTTAACGGCATCGACTATACTTCTTAAATGCATATGTCCGGGAATAAGCTCATTAAATGAATTTGCGATACCTATGATCGGCCTGTTTATTTCTTCGCTGGTAAATCCCAAGGATTTAAAAATAGCACGATGAGGCAGTCGCACAACCCCTTTTTTCATTAAATCGCTTCTCACATTCTCTCCTTTAAATTTTATTTAATTATACGTAATTTCATAAATTAAATTTTATAATTTTTATATCTTCCGCCGGCAATATTTTTTATAACTATCAAATTCCTATAAATTTTATAAAACATGCATAACATTAATATTATTAAACTTAACGGATATAAATAAAGAAAAAATAAAAAATAAATCAGATTCTGCGGGTATTATATCCGAAGTTAGGATAAAACACCCAGGAGAATGAGGCTTACTAGCACGATAATGACGACAGAAACTATTTCAA
>JAQUMQ010000157.1 GCA_028718045.1 Actinomycetota bacterium | reverse complement strand
AATCAAAGCCTCGGTAATTCTTGGTTGGAATCTTCATTTTTATTATGCTTTTGGAAAATATGTCTGAGGAAAATATTTGAAAATCAAAATCAATTTAGCTTCTGTTTAGGATAAAATGGAAAGCAGGCAATTGATTGCCGCAATTCTTTCCGGGAATTATGATTGAATTTTAAAAAAATCTGATATAAAATTTAATATCCTTGTTAGTATAAATTGCGTGAATTGATTATTTCATGAGTTGAGTTATTTATCGATCTACTGATTGGGGAGTCGCCAAGCGGTAAGGCAACGGGTTTTGGTCCCGTCATTGCGAAGGTTCGAATCCTTCCTCCCCAGCCACTTTCTAAATTCTG
This sequence comes from Actinomycetota bacterium, assembly GCA_028718045.1. Taxonomy (GTDB): domain Bacteria; phylum Actinomycetota; class Humimicrobiia; order Humimicrobiales; family Humimicrobiaceae; genus JAMDDL01. Next base: position 4,247 of record JAQUMQ010000157.1, on the reverse strand, counting down.
GCTCTTTTTTCAAAATTCAAATAAAGAATATTGACAAGATTGGTTTACTGTAATACATTGTATACATGATATTTTATGAAAAATCTGTCCAAAAAGATTTTAAAAGGGGAGAAATTCCCAGATCTACAATGGTACTTTTTCATAATGCCTTTTTATCTTTGGATCTGACTAAGGATTTGAATTTATTTGATATTAAAAAGGTAAAGGGTAATTATAATAGAGAATACTATAGATTAAGAAAAGGTAAATACAGGGCAATTTTTTATACATTACAAGATGATTTTTACGTTATTTACATTGGTAAAAGAGAAGAGGTGTACAACAGATGGCAGTAATATCAGTAAGATTTAATTCAAAAGAAGAAAAGATACTAGAGACATTAAAAAAACATTTTAATTGTGATTCTTCAAACTTACTTAAAAGATCTCTTTGGGATTTATACGAAGAAATCAAAGATAGAGAAATAATTGAACAATATGAGGAAAAGGAAAAAAATTCCAAACCTGATTTTGTTAAGATTGGAGATATTTTGAATCAATAGACACTTATTTTAAACCAGTTAACTCTTCTAATATCAGGTCCCAAATCTTGCTACCCGGGCCAGCTATTTTTGGTTTTGGCCAAATTTTCAATCATTTTTTTCTGAATAACGTAATTGTTCTTAAAATAGACAATATCAAGACAGCAATATTAAATAAAAGAGTTAACCAATCAATAACTCCTAGTTAATCTGTAACTGCAAGTACTTCATTTATTAAAATAAATAATATTAGCTGTATTGTTAACCTCAAAGTTAAAATAAATTCCATACCTTATGGTCATGATAAACCTCCTTTTGATATTTAATTTTTATTGGTCTAAAAATTAATTTTATACCAAAAGTGTTTACATGACCTTTGTATTTTCAAAAGGCAATGTGTTAACCTATCTTGTTCATAGAATAAATAAAAGATTAAAATTATCTTTCATAATTATAGGCATAAATCTTCCATAATTGCCAAATATCTATACTAAATCTTTATTTTCTTTCCAAATAAACAGATAATAGATAAAAAAATTAAGGTTCTTTAAATATTAAATAAGATAAGGTTTAATTCTTTAGCATAAAGGAGATCGATAAATTGCCAACATCTCATGTCAACATAAATGAAAAAGCAAATCTAATCTGGTCTATTGCTGATAAACTAACAGGCCCATATAAACCTCATGAATATGGTGAAGTGATACTGCCGCTTACTGTTATATACCGCTTTGATTGTATTCTTGAAAAAACAAAAGAAGCAGTCGTACAAAAAAACAAAGAATTAAATGTTGCAGTCAAGGATCCTTTGCTTCGCAAGGTGTCCAGCCAATCTTTTTATAACACAAGTCCATATACATTTAAAAAGCTGCTTGATGATCCTGATAATATTGAATCAAATTTTAGAAGCTACCTTAACGGATTTTCTGAAAATGTTAGAAATATTATTGAGCGTTTTAAATTCGACAACCAGATTGGTTACCTGTCAGAAAAAAACCTCTTATATATTGTCCTAAAAGAATTCGCTAGCCCTAAAGCTGATATGCACCCGGATAAGATTTCAAATATAGAAATGGGCTATATCTTTGAAGAAATCATAAGAAGGTTTTCGGAATCCCACAATGAAGATGCAGGGCAGCACTATACTCCAAGGGAAGTAATTGAGCTTATGGTTAATATATTATTTACAGATGATAGCGATATCCTATCAGGTAATGCCGTTGCTAAAACATTGTATGATCCTGCATGCGGGACAGGCGGTATGCTAACGGTTGCGGAAGACTACTTAAGACGATTAAATAACAAAGCACAGTTAATATGTTTTGGCCAGGAAATAAATCCCCAAACATATGCAATATGCAAGTCTGATATTTTAATAAAAGGAGCAAATGCGGATTATATTAAAGAAGCAAACACATTATCAGATGACATGTTTGAAGATGTTAAGTTTGACTATATACTCTCCAATCCTCCTTTCGGAAGAGAATGGAAAAACGAAAAAGATTCAATTGAGAAAGAACAAAAACAGGGATTTGCGGGAAGATTTGGACCGGGTGTTCCCTCAATTAGCGATAGCCAAATGCTTTTTTTACTAACCGCTATATCAAAAATGAAAGATGAAAAGGAAGGAGGAAGCCGCATGGCTATTATTCATAACGGCTCTCCACTTTTTACTGGAGATGCCGGTAGTGGTCCATCTGAGATTAGAAGATATATTTTAGAAAATGACTTGCTTGAAGCCATAATTGCTCTTCCTAACGATATTTTTTATAACACAGGTATTGCTACCTATATATGGGTATTATCTAATAAAAAGCCGTCTCATAGAAAAGGCAAAGTTCAGTTAATTAATGCAACTGATATGTATGAAAAACGAAGAAAATCTCTTGGCAATAAGAGAAATGATATCCCTAAAAAATATATAGATGAAATTACGAAAATATTTGGTGATTTTAAGGAAACAGAAGTTAGCAAGATATTTAAAAATGAAGAATTTGGCTATTCTAAAATAGTAGTTGAAAGGCCGCTACTTGATGATAGCGGAAAGGTTGTTCTTAAAAAAGGTGAGAAGCAACCGGACTCTAATTTAAGGGACACTGAAAATGTTCCCCTAACTGATGATATTGACAGTTATTTTGAAAGAGAAGTTTTGCCTTTTGCTGCCGATGCATGGATAGATAAAAGCAAAACTAAAATTGGCTATGAAATACCTTTTACCCGTTATTTTTATAAATACACTCCTCCCAAACCCTCAAGTGAAATCATGAAAGAGATTATGGAAGTTGAGAAAGAGCTTGAGGGGACATTAAAGGAGGTATTTAAGTAATGAGGCCAATGAAAGATAGTGGCATTGAGTGGATTGGGGAAATACCTGAGGGGTGGGAAGTTAGAAAAATAAAGGACTATTCTAAAATAAAAAGTGGAGATTATATATCAAAGGATGCTTATATTGAAAATGGTATATACGATATTATTGGCTCAAATGGCAAAATAGGTGAATTTTGTAATAAAAATATTTGCAAAGAAAGCATTATTGTTGGAAGGGTTGGAGCAGTTGGCTCTTTGCGAATCTGCAATAATTGTTGGATTACAGATAACGCACTTATTATTGAACAAAACGATAATTTGAATAGAAAATATTTATTTTATTGTTTAGGAAATGTAGATTTTTTGGCATTTAATACTGGCACCGCACAACCACTGATGACTGGGAAACAATTAAGTAACACAATTATCCCTTTTCCTTCATTAAATGAACAACTAGCAATTGCAGATTACCTTGACAAAAAATGTGAACTTATTGACACCACCATAGAAAAACAAAAAACAGTCATCGAAAAATTAAAGTCTTATAAACAGTCGCTTATTACCGAAGCTGTAACAAAAGGGCTTGATCCAAACGTTAAAATGAAATCCAGTGGCATTGAGTGGATTGAGGGAATACCGGAAGGATGGGAAGTTAAGAAGTTAAAATATTTAGGTGAATTAAATTCAAACGGAGTTGATAAAAAAATTCAAGAAGGAGAAAAATTATTCAAGTCAGTTCATTATGTGAATGTTTATAATAATAGCTTGAGAGAAATAAATAATAATGAAGACTATTTGGTAATTTCGGCAACTGATGAAAAAGCAAATAGTTGTACTTTATTAAAAGGAGATGTTCTTTTGACAAATTCATCTGAAACACCTGATGATATGGGACATTCGACTGTTATTTTTGAAAATTTAAATAGTACTCTTTTTGGTTATCATCTTATGAGATTTAGGCCAAAAGTTAAAATCTATCTTCAATTTGAAAAATATTTATTCGGCTCTTATTATATGAGGAAGTGGTTTGAATATTATTCTACTGGCATAACAAGATATGGAGTCTCATATGATGGATTTTCCAATGCATTGATTATCCTCCCTCCATTTTCCGAACAACAAGCAATAGCCGATTACCTTGACGCCAAGTGTTCTCAGATAGACAATGCTATCAACATTAAACAAAAACTCATAGATAAGCTAGCTGACTATAAAAAATCATTGATTTATGAATGTGTAACTGGTAAAAAGGAGGTCTTAGTAAATGCCTGACTTTAACCATAAAGAAATAAAACTTGAAGAGGCAATAGAGTATTTCCTTACAACTAATGGTGAATACGTAAAAGGAGACCCGTCTTCTTTCAGCAAGGAATTAGCTCTTGACACCCGTACCCTCTTATCCTTTATAAAAAAGATCGGA
>JAQUMQ010000156.1 GCA_028718045.1 Actinomycetota bacterium | reverse complement strand
GTTGGAAATCAGCCGAAAAAATAAAGAATGCAAAATAAAAATCGAACGGCAAAAATCAGGAAAAGATGTTTATATTGAAAAAAAAGAATTAAATAAATGCTTAAGAAAAATCACCAACGGCATTACCGCTTGCGAAAGTACCATAGAAAAGCTCGAAAATAAACTGGAAGAAATATCAAAACAACTCGAGTCCCCGTCAATTAAACATGAAGACGGCGAAAGCCAGTCGATATACTTGAAGTTTGAAAAATACGGAAAAGAGCTTGATGAAAAGATGAAAGAATGGGAAAGCCTTCATATGAAACTTAACGAATTAAGAAAAAAAATGTAAAACCATAAAAATTATTATTGCGATCTCATCCCAGTATTTTCTTCAGGTCTTCTTTGGGAGTACTTGTCGGCATAATATTAAATTTTTCAACCAGTACATTCAAAACATTAGGCGATAAAAATGCCGGAAGAGTAGGTCCCAGGTAAATGTTTTTTATGCCAAGGGAAAACAATGTAAGCAGTATGCATACCGCTTTCTGCTCATACCAGGAAAGGATAATAGAAAGAGGAAGGTCATTTACTCCGCATTTGAAAGCATCTACAAGAGCAACGGCAACCTGTATCGCAGAATATGCATCATTGCACTGTCCCATATCCATTATTCTTGGAAGCCCGTTTATTTCTCCTATATTTAAATCATTGAACCTAAACTTCCCACATGCAAGCGTAAGAATAACGGTATCTTCCGGTGTCATTTTAACAAAATCGGTGTAATAATTTCTGCCGGGTTTTGCACCATCGCAACCACCTACAAGGAATAAGTGCTTGATAGCTCCGGATTTTACCGCATTTATTACCTTGTCCGCAACACTTAAAACGGTATTTCTTGCAAAACCCGTCGACAGTTCCGAACCTCCATTTATTCCGGTAAAGTGCATATGCTTATCCCATCCGCCAAGTTCAAGTGCTTTCTTGATTACCGCAGAGAAATCTTTTTCTTCATTTTCCCCATCCGGGATATACTTCAATCCCGGGTATCCCACGACAGAAGTCATAAAGATTTTATCCGCATAGCTTGCTTTAGGAGGCATCAGACAGTTTGTCGTAAATAATATCGGAGCAGGTATGTCCGCAAATTCCTTTTGCTGATTCTGCCATGCGGTTCCAAAATTACCTTTAAGATGTGTGTATTTCTTTAGTTCGGGATAGCCGTGTGCCGGAAGCATTTCCCCGTGAGTATATATATTTATGCCTTTTCTTTCAGTCTGTTCGAGAAGCTGCTTCAAATCCAAAAGGTCATGGCCGGTTACGACAATAAATGGCCCTTTTTCAACATCGGTTTTGACTTTTACGGGAACCGGATGACCATATGCGGATGTATTTGCTTCATCAAGCAACGCCATACATTTGAGATTGATTTGGCCGAATTCCATTAAAAGATCAAGCCATTCTTCAACACTGTGATTTTCTGAAAGCGCCTTTAATCCTTTATAAAACCAACTTATAATCTCATCATCTTTTTTTCCCAATGCATATGAATGCCATGCATATGCAGCCATCCCGCGAATTCCGAATAAAAGAGTCGAACGAAGCGAGACAATATCGGTATCTCCGTTCCATAACGATCCGGCAGTAAAAGATTGCGTTCCATTGATTCTATTTATTTCTTCAATTACTTTCGAATTCAATTCTTCTATACGGTCAAAATCAAAGTTAACATTGGTAACTGTGGCAAAAAGGCTTTGCATAACTAAAATGTCCGCCCTTTTCCCAGGACTTTTTCCCCCCGAAGCGATCGCAAGATTTATTAGCGAGCATGTGAGTTTGTCGTGATTATTTGCTACCTCACTTTTTTTACCGCAGACACCGGTCTTGATGCATCCCTTGCCACCGGCAGTCTGTTCGCACTGAAAACAAAACATTTCGCTCATATTCCCTCCATATAAAATATATAGCTTTTTTAACAACATAATTATAATATATTTAAATATCCAAAACGGTAACATCGGTTACAGATTATAAAAATATTTATTTTCTCTGGTAAAAGGTGGTAAATTAAAATGTTTGAAAAATACATCGACTCGATATCGAAATCTTTGTTATTCAAAAATATAGATTCGGAAAATATTTTGGAAATGCTTAAATGTCTTAAACCAAAACTTAAAAGTTATAAAAAAAATGATTATATATTTATGGCCGGCGATCCTTTTAAGTATCTGTGTATAATAATCGAAGGGAAAGCAGCGGTTTTAAAAGAAAAGATCGATGGTGAGCGGATAATTATCACCATGCTGAAGGAGAGCGATGTTTTTGGCGAAGAAATAGCGTTTTCGAGTCTGGATAAATGGTTTAACTCAGTTCAGGCATTTGAAGAAAGCAAGATTATCTTTTTTCACCAAAACAAGATTACCGCAGAATGCTGCAAAGTATGTCCTTGGCACAGATCATTAATCGATAATTGTCTGAGATTATTATCCGAAAAAGCATTGATGCTGGACAGGAAAGTAGAATATCTTTCGATACAAGGAATCAGAGGAAAAGTCAGCAGTTATCTTTATGAACAATACGGAATAAATAAAAGCACGAATTTTTTGCTTAACCTTAACAGAAGAGAACTTTCTGATTTTTTAAATATTCCAAGACCCTCATTGTCACGAGAATTATGTAAGATGCGCGATGAGAAAGTAATAGACTTTCATTTAAAATCTTTCAGGATATTAGACATTAAAACCTTGAAATCGATGAGTTCTCTATGAGATACGCAGGTTACCACCCACTCTTTTTTAACATCCGGCAGCAAAGTGGTGACTATATTTATTGTTTTTGAATTTTCTCTCACGATTTTGTTAAAATATTTAAATACACTAAAAAAATATTTCATTCTTAACTTTTAAATGGTAAAAATTTTAATATGAATTGACATAAGTGTATGGTTACTATATACTTTTTTGATACTACAAAGTATATAGAGGTAAAAAAGTGGCAGACAGGACAGAAAGACAGAAGGTCGGATACGAGATACTTAATACGGTAATCAAATTCATGAGTATTGATAAAATAACCCGTAATTTCGGTACCGATATGCCCATATATCATTCAGAAATACATATGATATCCTCAATTGCCAAGCATCCGGGTATCCATATCGGAGGATTAGCGGATCACCTTGGTATAACTAAAGGTGCTGTCTCCGAAGTAGTTAAAAAACTGGAAAGAAAAAAGCTAGTGATAAAAGAAACTGATAAACATAATCTATCCAAGCTTTCCATATTTCTTACGGAAAAAGGCAAAACGGCATATAAGAATCATATGAAGTATCACGAGATAATCGATGAAATAGTTGAAGATGAGTTAAAAAACGCATCAAACAATGATGTGCGATTTTTAAATACCTTTTTAAAAGGTTTGCGTGACCGTTTGGATTGTTTTAAACAAAAAATTCAAGAACAATAATATATTTTTTATTTATAGTGTATGGTTACCATATACTTTAAAAATATCCATGGTATATGGTAATAATACTTTATGAAAACACGATTTGGAGGTATTCATAATGGATGACAATGAGAAAATTAAAATGATGCGGGATGATCCTATCCCAAAAGTGTTGTTAAAAATGGGTATGCCGACCATGATAGGTATGCTGGTTGCTGCCCTTTACAATATCGTAGATGCATATTTTGTAGGAGGACTTGGAACCAGTCAAATGGGTGCGGTATCCATAACTTTTCCAATCGGGCAAGTCATCGTTGGTCTTGGAATGGCTTTTGGTAGTGGAGCAGCATCTTATATATCACGCCTTCTGGGAGAAAGAAGCAAAAAACAGGCAAATAAAACCGCCTCAACAGCATTGTTCAGTAGTTTGTTTGTAGGAATTATATCCATGGTTGCTGCCATGTGTTTTCTCGACAAGATATTGACTGGTTTGGGAGCTACCGAAACCATACTGCCATATGCAAGAGAATATGCTGTTATTTATATAGCCGGCTCCATCTTCAACATCTTCAGTATCACAATGAACAATATCGTAACAGCAGAAGGCTCAGCAAAACTGGCAATGCTTTCTATGTTGCTTGGTGCAGGTCTCAATGTAATTTTGGATCCTATTTTTATCTATCCAATGGGTATGGGAGTTGGCGGTGCCGCAATTGCTACGGTTATTTCACAGGCAGCTACTTCTGTTATCTATATTTTCTATATTCTTAGAAAAAAGAGCTTACTTAATTTTTCCTTCCGTAATTTTTCTTTTGACAGAACAATTTATGGACAGATATTTAAGGTTGGTATACCCACTTTGATATTTCAACTTCTGACTAGTATCGCCATCAGCCTAACCAATACGGCTGCAAGTACCTATGGAGATTCCGCGGTAGCTGCCATGGGAATAGTAACACGTATCATGTCAATAGGTACATTTGTAGTATTCGGGTATATTAAAGGATTTCAGCCTGTTGCCGGATATAATTTCGGAGCTAAAAACTACAATCGTGTTAGCGAAGCCATAAAGGTTTCTTTGAAGTGGGCAACATGGTTTTGCGGAATCATTTCGATAATGATAATCGCCTTTCCCGGTGCTATTGTCTCACTTTTTAGCAAGAATGACGCAACG
>JAQUMQ010000155.1 GCA_028718045.1 Actinomycetota bacterium | reverse complement strand
GGCGTGTATGAATCCGCAATTATTTTGCCCGGCCTCATCCTCAACTGCCTGCCAATATACGTAACTAACGGCTTCTAGTTCTTTTAATGATTTCATTATGTTTGCTGCCAGATCCATCGAAGCAGTCATATCATTATGATCATGAGCGACTGATCCATAAAAGGGGCAGGTAACTTCAGACATCCATATTCTTTTTCCTCCGTTAGCTGCAGCATTTTTTAATCCTCTATGATCATTTCCTATTCCTTTATATGTATATGTATGTGTATTTACTTGTGAGATGTAGGACTTTGCGGTACTGTCATAGGAGTTATATGAATCTTTCGAATCATTTGTGCAATATTCTTCAGGTGCACTTATCTTTGTATCTGTTAATCCTTTTAAAGAAAGTGACGAGCCGACTTCTTTAATCAATAAATTTTGTTTATCTCTATCATAATGACATCCCTCCTGGTTGCTTTCACTTCCCCACCAGACAGCAATTGGTTCGTTCATCGGAGAAATAGTTCGAAATGTTATTCCCCAATAATCCTTAAAGTGCTTTATAACTTCCGTAATGTAATCTGCAAAATTATCATAATAGTCATCTTTTAAATTATTTGTCGCGATTAAAGTATCAGAGCCAGCCGAACAACCATTTTTCGTCATCCAGTACGGCGGTGAATTTGTAAAAGCTTCAAAAATATTTACACCTTTGTTCTTTGCTTGCTGAAGGCACCATCTTTGATTGGCATCAGCATTCCAATCATAGCCCCCTCCTTCGGTAATTTTATACCCGGGAATCTCCGCACCGGGACGCATATGTTCATGTTCAGGATTTTCTCCACCTCCGATATTATATCTAGCAATATTTAGACCAAGTCCATTTGTGCTATCAAACAACAAATCAATAATTTCATTCTTTTTGGTATTATTGTTCCACCCACCTACAACATTTGCCCACCAACAAAGAGAGGTGCCCCATCCTTCCAGTGTCTGGTACTGATTTACTGGATCTATTATCACTGCTATTGGATCCGCCGCATAAATAGGGGTTATTCCGATCATATTTGCTACTAATATCAACAACATAATCAATAAAATATTAAAAAAATATTTTGTTAATTTTGTTTTCACCGTAGCACCATATTCTTTTTATTAATTAATTTTCAAAGGCAGATTTATGTAAATATTTAATTACGCTTTAAGTCCTGAATATTCATAAAGATCTTATAAAATACAAATTTCCTACGTTATTTTATGCGAATAGTTATAAATATTTAATTTATCCAATATAATTAATTTAAAGCTAGTGCTTGCGCAAGCGCTTACCTTTATATTATTAAATATTATCTCCAATGTCAAATTATTTTCCACCGCTTTAATTTATATACCATTACTATTTAAACTTAAAATCGAGCTGAATTTATCAATCGTTAAGCAATTCAATAAATTACTTTCTTGGCTCCGTCGGATGTTCTGCAACATATGAAGTCTGGAATTTCGTTATATTTTCTTAAGTACTTTTCACTGATAATATCTTTTATTTTATCTAGATCGGCATGCTTTACTATACTGATAATGCTGCCGCCAAAACCAGCTCCCATTAATCTTGCACCAAGCACTCCGTTAACTTTGTTTAGTTCATCAACCAAGTAATCCAGCTTTTCCGTCGATACTTCATAATCATTTCTTAAGCTCTTATGGGATTCGTTAAGCAAATTACCTATTTCCTGGATATTCCCTCTTGATAAAGCTTCTTTGGTTTTCAATACTCTAATATTTTCAGTTATTACATGTCTTGTTCGCATATATAGCTCTTTCGAAATAATATTTTTAAATTTATGCAAAAGACCGAGATCGATCTCTGATAAATTTTTTATCTCCTTATTTCCCGAAAGTTTTATAAACAACTCTAGCGCTTCATTGCATTCTTCTCTGCGTTTATTATATTCCGTGCTTGATAAATTTCTTTTTTCTTTGGAATCGACAATCAGCACAAGATAATCTTTTAAATTAAACGGGATATAATTATGAGAAAGATCCTTAAAATCCAAAAATATGGCACAATTTTTTTTGCCAAACACCACAGATATTTGATCGAGATATCCGCATTTTACTCCAACAAAATTATTTTCAGCAGAATGGCAGTATTCAACGATATCTCTCGGTTTGATATTCAAATTAAAAAGCTGCTCGATTAGTTTTGCTACCCCAACCTCGATAGCAGCCGAGGAGCTTACCCCTGAGCCAATTGAAAGATTGCTATCGATAATAAAACTGAAGCCGTCTATTTTATGATTATGGATAATATACTCGCAAACAACCCCTTTTATATAATTTGCCCACTTTATATTTGAGTCAAAAGATATATTTTTTATCGAAAACCTATAACATTCACCAATACTATGATCATAAACTTCAATAAATTCAGAATTATTCTTAACTCCGGTCAAAAATTTATATTTGTCTATTGCGAACGGTAAGGAAAAACCTGAGTTGTAATCAGTATGCTCCCCTATTATATTGGCTCTGCCTGGAGATAAAATATTGACTATGCTATTGTTATTTAAAATACCTTCTTTTTTTTTGCTGCCATTTAAAAAATATTTTAAAAGCAGCATTTTTTGTTGCTCCGCAGTTTTTGAATCAAAAATTTTTTCCATTATATTTCATCTCTTATATGGGACATGAAAAGTTCAAAATAATAGCGAACTTAAAATATGAGTTTTTATTTTTTAAAAATATGGTAGGTTTTAATTTTCTCTTAAAATCATACATGATAATCTAATTTATAAATCTGTGAAATTTATTTTTTTCACAAATAAAAGAACCTACATATAGAAATATTTTTAAAATATAAATAAAAAAATCTTATGTAAAGCGCTTGCGCAAGTGCTTAACAATAATATTATTAAATATTTTTTTTAATGTCAAATTATTTAAACATCAATTTTTTGATAGCACTTATCCCATGAAGCTCGAGTGCCATCATGAAACCAATGTTGAAGAATACGGAAAGTTTATATGCTGGTAATCCCAATGAAATACCTTCAGACGATTATGATACCGTAGCATTTAAAAATAAACTTCCCATTTCGGTTAAAATCACGGATAACGTATTTCATTTCAGAATACTCTACGCAATAATCATCCACCCATAGCCCCGCGGATAATAAACAATACATAATCCAAATACTTTATCATTGGTATACCTTATTATGATCTCAAATCATTCAGGAAATATCTCCTGTGCTAGCATACCGTTTATTCTGGCATCAGGAAAATTTTTCTTTGCTGAACAGAGGATATCGTTATATGCAACAGATAACTCTAGACATTGTTTTGTGTGGGCGATATTTATATTATATCGTTCGTAATTTTATATAGTGCTGACGGATAACAATTATTAAAAGAAAAAAGCCTAAATCACATTAACTTATATTTTTCTGAAATGCTTTTTATGAACTTATATCCATCCTTCGCCAATATTTCCGCACCGGGTGAAAGTCTTCTCCATACCGCAACGACTGAAGCTAAATCTATGGAACTGTCTACAAAACTCTCAATTGCTACGATTTTATCATAATTTATTTCCTTTAGTGCTTTAAAAACATCATCCCATGGAATATGACCGGTCCCTGGTATTCCCCTGTCGTTTTCATTAACATGAAAGTGAAATAAATTATCTTTTGCAGAAACAATTGATTTATACATATCCTTTTCTTCAATATTCATATGATAAGTATCTAGTAATAGCCCTACATTCGGTTCATTTATCGCATTGACCATTTTAAGGGCATCTTCAACGGTATTTATCAAATAATTCTCGTAACGATTTGCGGGCTCGAGACAAAGATGAACGCCATATTTTTTGGCATAATTTGCCACTGTTTTTAAGCCCTCGGCCGAATATTCAAATTCCTCGTTTGTAGGACCCTCACCTGTAAAAACACCTGCGGTAGCATAAATTAAACCATGATACAGTTCTATGCCCAGCTCAAAAGCTTTTCTGACAATTTCCTTCATATACTCGATAGATTCTTCTCTTTTTTGTTTCTCAGATGAAATTATTTCCTTTCCTTTTGGAAGGGAGCCACCGCCGGTAAGTACAAAATTTAATTTTTCAGCTTTTTTTCTGATTACTTTGGCAAAATCAAAATCGGTATTTCTTAAATTGATATCCATTGAATCAAAGCCTATGTCTTTTGCTAAATCCAAGACAGAGATATTTTGTTCATTTATTTTGCTTGTAAAAACATGCTGATGTATTCCTATTTTTATTTTTCCCATATAACATCCTTGCAAAAAAATCCTATTTTATTTAAAAAAATTTATTAAGCTTCATCAACTTTTAAAATTTAATAATGGTTGTAGTGTTATGCATCGCTTCTAAATTTTGGTGAAATATATCTGTCTTGCGTCCCACCCAAAAAAATAAATCTTTTCCAAATTCTTTTTTTAAAATAGACAAAGCCGTTTCGGGATATGAAAACTGGAAAGGATGCACGACATCAAAAGCTGCTTCAATAAGTTTTAGCAACAAAAACCTGATATTACCCAGCAGTGGAGCACAAGCCTTAACATCGGTAAGCTCCTTTATTTATTCAATATATTTTCCGGTACATTAACACTTTGAAAATGTTTGGC
>JAQUMQ010000154.1 GCA_028718045.1 Actinomycetota bacterium | reverse complement strand
AATTTGATTCTGAATCGATGTAATTTTTCAAAAATTCTTATTTAAAGTTGTTGAAAATATAAAAATAAAACAAAATTTATTCATACGAGGTGGTTAAAATGACGGATAAGAAAAAGGGAAACGGCGAATATGAAAATATAAAAGATAATATGAATTCATGGACACAAACCGGTAGTGCAAAAAATCTAAAAAGCGAAGTATCCGAAGAAGAAACCAAAACCGAAAAGGAAAGAGAAGAACAATTATTGAAAGAACTTCAGGATGAACTCGACAAGCTTTCTTCGAAGGATATAATCGTGCAGTTTATGATGTCGCTTTCAAGCATGGCATATAAAAAGATGGGTTTGCCTGTGGGAACAAACGACAAATACAAAGACAAGGAACAGGCAAAGCTTGCAATCGATAGCTTCGATGCTTTACTGAAAGTTATAAACGATAATATATCGGCACAGGAAAAAGATAACCTTCAGTCTTCGCTAACCAATCTGCAAATGAATTTTGTGAAAGCTTTCGGTATTTAATTTTAAAATAAAAAAATTAAAGGGGATATATAATGGCAAAATGGAAATGCTCGGTTTGCGGCTTTGAGAAGGAAGGAAGATGCAAGCCAAGGAAATGCGATTGTGGGGCAAAAGACAGTTTCGAAAAAAAAGAATAAGCTATTAAGCTTTATATAAGTTATATATAACATTATCCGGTTAGGGCTGCTATAAACCAAGACAGTTAAACAATCAGTCTGGTTTCGGCAGTTTTTCTGATATATGAAACTAGTTTTGCAGGTTCGTTTGAATTATATAATGCTGTCCCAAGTATTATAATATTAGCGCCAGCAGCGACAACCTTTTTTATTGTCTGCTCGTTGATACCGCCGTCGACACCGATATCACATGAAATAATTTTACCTGCTTGTTTACTATATTGCTTTATGATGTCAATTGCATTTTTAATTTTAAACAGCATGCTTTCGATAAAAAGCTGACCTCCGAATCCCGGTTCGACTGTCATTATGAGAATATAATCCAACAGATCAAGAATATTTTCTATATAAGAGATAGGAGTGGCGGGGTTTAATGCAAGGCCTGCTTTTATGCCGCTGTTTTTTATTAGTTGCAAACATCTATATATTTGACGGCAAGATTCTGCATGAATAATTATAAGATCGGCTCCGGTTTTTATATAGCTTTGTAACTGTTCGTCTGTATTTTTAATCATCAAATGTGCGTGAATCGGGATATCGGAATGTCTCTTGATGTGCTTTATCATTGATTGTCCGAAAGTTATTTCGGGAACAAAATTACCATCCATGATATCCAGATGAATAAAATCCACACCCGCACATATTGCCTTTTTGATTTCGTCGCCTAAATTAAGATAATCTGCATTTAATATAGATGCTTCTATTTTCAGTTTTTTATGATTTTCCATTTATTGTTTTATAGATTTCAACCATGTCCGACAAGCTTTTAGGTTTATAGTCTTCTGCATGGCCTGCGGTTCCAAAATCAATCATCTTGCCTTTAACAACTTCATAAACGGCTTTTCGCGCTTCTCCGAAATAATCTCTGGGATCGATTACGTCGGTATGCTCAGCCATATATTTTCTGATGGCACCGGTAATTGCAAGTCTTCCGTCGGTATCTACATTTATTTTTTTAACTCCTCTTTTTATTGCTTCCTGAATTGATTTAATGGGAACACCCATTGCATGCTTTAAAGTTCCTCCATATTGATTGATTATCTCGATCAGATTTTTGGGAACGGATGATGAACCATGCATGACAAGCGGAATATTGGGAAGCCTTTTTTTGACCTCGCTTATTATTTCCATTGCAAGTACGGGTGCTTCTTTAAATTTATATGCTCCATGGCTTGTTCCTATCGCAAGGGCAAGTGCGTCTATACCTGTAAGTTTAACGAATCTTTCTGCATCCAAAGGATCGGTAAGCAATATTTTTCCTGAACCTACACCATCTTCGATTCCGCCAAGTGTTCCAAGTTCGCCCTCGACTGTAACTCCATATTTATGTGCGTACTCAACAACTTTTGCCGTGACCTCTACGTTTTCGTCGAAGGTTGTGTGTGTTTTCGAATCTTCCTTGAGTGAACCGTCAATCATGACAGAAGTAAATCCAAGCTCTATTGCCTGGCGGCATGTTTCAAAATTATTACCATGATCAAGGTGTACCGCTATTGGAATTTCGGGATTTTCTTTATCAGCCGCAACCATAAGATATTTCAAATAAAGCATTTTTGTATATTTTAATGCACCTCTTGAAGCTTGAATTATTACAGGGGACTTTGTTTCCGCGGCAGCTTGCATTATCCCCTGAATTTGCTCCATATTGTTTACGTTGAATGCTCCAACTCCGTATCCACCTTTGATAGCTTCATCAAGTATTTGTTTCATTGGTACCGTTGACAAAATAATCCTCCTTGTATATTTTAAAGTTTTAGAAAAAGCAAGCCAAACCATTTTTTAATATACAATATTCTTGTCAAATTTCATAATCATTTTTAATTTATTTTTAATCTGATATTATTTAAAATTAAATTCACTTGCTTTTTTGTGTTTTTGTTTTTTGAAATCAGATTTTGAGAACTATGTGTGAAAAAATGGAGGGATGATGGAGGATAAGGTAATACTTGCGGAAAAACTTTTAAGAGATTACAGAAAAGATAAATTTTCTTTTGGCATAGAATGCCTCAATGATATCAGCAAACATGTAATGCAGTTCGGAAAAGAAACTCTGCTGATCATTTCTCAAAATGAATGGGCTAAATCTCTAAGAATTAAGGTAAGAAATATATTAAATGAAAGTGGTATAAAAATAATTGCGGAAACAGGGACTTCGGCCGAAAACACTCCGCTGGAAGATGTTCTGGCATTGGCGGATTTTATAATATCGGTAAAACCTAAAAGTATCGTATGTGTCGGTGGAGGTTCTGCAATAGATTGTGCAAAGGCTGCCAATATTCTGGCGTCTCTTGATCCGCACTCAAAAAATATCGAATCATTTTTTGGAGCTGACAAAGTAAGCGAAATTATGAGCATGACAGGAGCTGAGAAGCTATACCCGTTGATTGCCGTTCAGGTTGCCGCAGGTTCAGGCTCGCATATTACAAAATACGCAAATGTTACCAATATCAAGGAAAATCAAAAGAAAATAATTATTGATAATGCTCTCATTCCGGATAGAGCGGTTTTCGACTATTTAACGACCTTGACGATGCCATTAAATCTCACCCTGGATGGTGCCATGGACGGATTTTCTCATTGCCTGGAATCTTATTATGGAGTAAATGAGCAAGTAGCCGATTTTAAACTTGTCGAACAAATATGCTTGACTGGAATCGAACTGATAATAAGTAATCTGCCGGCTCTTGTTAAAAATCTTAACGATAAAGAGTTAAGAAGAAGAATAGGTATTGCGACAGACCTTGGAGCGTATGCAATAACGCTTTATGGGACAAATGGAGCTCATTTAAACAGCTATAATTTTGTCGATATTTTAACTCATGGAAAAATTTGTGCAATTCTCAACCCCTACTATACCGTTTTTTTCTCTACTGCGATCGAAGATAAGCTAAAAAAAATAGCTTTGATATATGAAAAATACATAAGCGAAGACATATCCAATCTGGGGGGAAGGAAACTTGGAATTACAATAGCAAAAGCGATGGTTGGTTTTTCCAGACAGGTCGGTTTTCCGATAAAGTTGAGTGAAATCAAGGGATTTAATGATGAATATATAAAAAGATCGCTCAATGCAGCAAAAAATCCTCAGTTAAAGTCAAAGCTTGAAAACATGCCCATACCTCTTAAGGCCGATGAGGTGGATGAATATATGGGACCGGTGCTGGAAGCAGCAAAAACGGGGGACTTTAATAAAATAAAAACAATTGCTCTATAATGGCCACTGGTATCGCACATTAGTATCACAGGCAATAAAATATTTAATCCAAGCTGCTTATTTAAGCTTTATGCAGAAGTTTTTTAGAAATTTAGAAAAATTTATTTGTTTTATATTTTGAGTTATATGATTTTAGATAGTAAAATAAATAAATATCGGAAAAGCAACTCGAGGACATCCAAAAAAGGAGTGATAAAATGAGTGAGGTAGAAAAAAGAATTAGTGAGCTTAAATTTGAATTACCTTCCGTGCCTAAACCGGTAGCCGCTTATGTTCCTGCGGTACAGGTTGGGAATCTGGTTTTTATATCCGGCCAGGGAGTGACTTTTGAAAATAAGCTTTTAATGCAGGGCCATATCGGTAAGGAGTTAACCGTAGAAGATGGATACAAAGCTGCGCAAATTTGCGGACTGAATGCATTGGCAGTTTTAAAACAAAAAATCGGTGATCTGGATAAAGTAAAACGCATAGTAAAGGTATTGGGATGGGTTAACAGCGCGCCGGGATTTGATAAGCAGCATCTTGTGATCAACGGCTTTTCAGAATTGATGGAAAAAATTTTTGGTGAATGTGGACGACATGCCAGATCAGCAGTGTCTGCCAATGAATTACCAAACAGCACTCCGGTAGAAGTTGAGATGATTGTTGAAGTAGGGGTCTGAAAGATTTACTTTAAAAACCAAAAAACCGATTGATTTAGAAGAAAAGAAATATATAAGAAACGTATGTAAAAAAGAAATAGGTTAATTGAACCT
>JAQUMQ010000153.1 GCA_028718045.1 Actinomycetota bacterium | reverse complement strand
AAACATAATGCACCTATCGAAATAAGCAACCATAATAAAAAGTAGTTTCCATTGATTTTTACCTTAAACGCAAGAGATGCTATCAATATTATCAATATGGTCTGTGCTAGCATAATGATGTATCTGTAAATAATCTGGCTTCCGATTATTATATGCCTTTTGACAGGGGTAACAGACAATCTTCTGTATATGCCTTTTTGTCTGTCTTCAACAAAATTTGAAACCGTAGCCATTATTCCTGTAACCATAAGAGCCATTATTATAACGCCGGGCATAAGATAATCAATTGCCCGCATATTAAAATCTCCCCACACGGTGTTTCTATAAACAAAACCGTAAAGCAGGATAAAAAAAACAGGAAATGCCATTGTCCAGAAAATATCATCGAAGTTTCTAAAAAATAATTTATTTTCCAGCAATATTTGTCTTCCCAGCATTTTCATATTTATTCCCTCAAACTTTTTCCGGTTAAAGAAATAAAAACGTCTTCCAGTGTTGCGCTTCTTGTATTGATATTTTTTATGCTTATTTCATTTGAATCGGTGAAATCGGTAAGTTTTTTCAGTGCGTATGCATTGTCTTTACAGTAAATAGCACACCTATTATTTTCGAGCTTGATTATTTTACCTAAAAAATTTAATCCATTATTTATTTTGTCGTAATCATTTCCGGTACATTCAAATTCAATAGAAGATTCTAATCTTGAATTTGATATGAGTTCTTTAGGCGAACCCATTGCTATAATCTCTCCCATATCCATTATTGCGATTTCATCACATAACCTTTCGGCTTCTTCCATATAATGGGTGGTAAGAATAATGGTTTTTGCTTTGTTTTTTAGGTTTTCTATTATATCCCAGACATTTCGTCTTGCTTGAGGATCAAGTCCTGTTGTAGGTTCGTCAAGAAAAATTATTTGAGGATCGTTTACAATAGCTAAAGCCAGAGCCAGTCTTTGCTTTTGCCCTCCGGATAATGTTGCATAATAAGAATCTTTTTTCTCATTTAAAGAAACAATATTAATGATTTCATCGACGGGTATTGATTTCTTATAGTAGCTGCCAAAAAGTTCGATTGCTTCTCTTACTTTTATTTTGCCATATAGGGAAGTGCTTTGAAGTTGAACACCTATTATTTCCTTTACTTTGTCGGGATATGAAATTATATCGATATCTTTTATTTCGACAGTTCCATTATCCGGTTTTCTCAAGCTTTCCATCATTTCGACAGCTGTCGTTTTTCCAGCACCGTTAGGTCCCAAAATGCCGAATATTTTTCCGTTTTCTATCGAAAAACTTATATTATTTACAGCAATAAGGGATCCGTATTTTTTTGTAAGATTGCTTACAACAATATCTTTATGCAAATTTATTTCCTTGATATATAATTGACAGTTGTAGTCATTGAATCATTATAAATTAAAAGTAAATTAATTAAAAATATTGATTAAAATACAATCTTTTATATCATATATCTCATCGGCCAGATACCTTATTTTTTGGATATTTTCATAAATCGCTTATTTAAAAACTTATAAAATATCCGAACATACATTGCCATGCTATTTTCTGTACATCGAAATATAATTCATGCCATAAGGATCCCTGCCTGCAAGAAAATCGGCAGCCTTTACAGACGGGGCAAGATTTTTCATCATAACGTCTGTAATCGGGGCGCAAAGACCTGCCATTATACCCATTACAATAAATGTTACATTCAGAAATTCTCTGTCAGGCATTCCAAAACTTATGTTTGAAAAACCGCCAGTTGTCGAAACCCCGAATTCTTTGACAATCATCCTCATCGAATCCAAACATATTTTTCCGGCATTCTGATCAGTGGCAGCACCCATTACCAGTGGATCAATTACAAGATTTTCCCTTTTGATTCCAATCGATTCAGCTCTTGTAATTATTTTTTTAGCGATATCAAATCTTACAAAAGGATCGTTTGAAATACCTCTGTCATCCATCGTAAGACAAATAACCGCAGCTCCGCTTTCTTTAACCAAGGGCAGTATATAATCCATCGATGCTTCTTCGCCATTTACGGAATTGATTAATACTTTATATGAAGAACATATATTTAAAGCTGCTTCAAGAGCTTTATGGTTTGCCGAATCTATGCATATCGGTCTGTCAGTTACCTCCATTACCTTTTTTACGGCTTTTGGCAGCAAATCTACTTCATCGACACCAACAGCCCCCACATTCACATCTATGATGTGCGCGCCAGCTTTTGTTTGCGCTATTGCATCATTTTCTACTATATCTAATTTTCCTTGTTTAAGTTCTTCTGCCAGAGATTTTCTCCCTGTGGGATTTATTCTTTCTGCAATAAACACGGTAGGGAGATTTTGTCCAAATTTAACTTCGCAATTCTTGCCTGTTAAAACTGTTTCCATTTTCACTCCTCTTCTAATCTTGTTACCAGATACTGCGTATCGATATTTTTATATGATTACCATGTTTTCTAAATTCTTTATTAGTTTATAATTTTCAAGAATTGTATTCTTTATATAAATTAATAAATAATTCAGTAAACATCTTGTTTATTTCTGGCAGTGAAATTGATACTCTTATATACTCGGGAAAACCCAAAAACTCACCTCCTCTGACCATAAAGCCTCTTTTCAATAATTCCTCAATTATTTTAATGCTTTTACTGCCAGTTTTTATTAAGATAAAATTTGAATATGATTTTACAAACTGAATATTTTCTTGTATCAGTCTTTTTGATAATTTCTCTTTTTCATTAATTATCGTTTTGACATTTCTGCCGATGCTCTCATCATCTTCCAAAGACAACATTGCGGCAATTTGAGCCACCGAATTAACAACAAACGGTTGCATGAGTTTTGTGATATCAGAGATCACTTCACTATCTCCCAGTCCATAACCAATCCTTAGCCCGGCTATTCCGTAAACTTTAGAAAATGTCCTCATGACAAGCAGATTGTCGTATTGCTTTAAATATTTAAGCGAGTCAAATTTGTATTCCGCAGGCACAAATTCGATGTACGCTTCATCCAGTACTATAAGGATATCGTTTCTTATATTTTTTAAAGCATATTCAATTTCTTCCTTGGTAATTATGGTCCCAGTCGGATTATGCGGGCTGGTCAAAAAAATAACTGCGGTGTTTTTATTCACACATTTTACTATTGCTTCAATATCCTGTCTGAAATCATTAAGCGGTATTTTTATCACTTCAGCATCATTTTTTAAAGCAGATTTTTCATAAGTTAAAAAAGTAGGATTCGGAACAATAACATTGCTGTCCCTGCACAATATCGCATCGCAAACCATTTCGATTATCTGATCTGTGCCGTTTCCAAAGATTATCGAATCTTCGTTTACTCCCAGTTTTTCGCTTAATTTCTTTCTTAGCTTCCTGCAGTAGCTATCAGGATAATATTTCATGTCTTTAAATCCGTTTTTAAAATATTCGATTATTTTAGGAGATGGACCATATATATTTTCGTTTGATGAAAGCTTGTGCACTTCTTTTAAATTATATCTTTCCTTTATATCTTCGATAGTACCGCCGGGTATATAATCCGGCAAACTCGAAATCCAAGGTTTTATTTTTATATTTGCCATAATATTTTTTATCTTTACTTTAATACCGTATTTATAATTTTTATAATATACCGAAAAATTACCGTAAAAATATTTTGAGCAATTTTGAGCAATATATAACCTTATACAGCTAAATTCATTTCAAATTCAAGCTTTGAATCTTACTTTTACGGAATTTTTATGGGCAAGCAGATTTTCGGTATCGGCAATACTTTCAATAAATTTTCTTTCCCTGTCAAGCGCTTCAAAATCATAATATGTTACACCGCTCTTCTTAAAAAAATCGTAAACGCCTAGAGGCGAAGAAAATACTGCCGTTCCATTTGTAGGAATAACATGATTCGTACCACCTATATAATCTCCTACGGCAACAGGCGTATAATTTCCAAGAAAAATTGATCCTGCATTTTTTATATGCTTTAAAGTTTCCATTGGTTTTTCAGTCATAATTTCCAGATGTTCGGGTGCTATCATATTGGATATCTTAATTATGAGATCGATTCTTTCATTATGTATTATCCTGCAATTGTTTTTTAACGATTCGAGGATGACTTCGGTATTTATCCGGTCTTTGTACTCATTTTTCAAAAATTCGATTCCTTCATACAATTTTATTATCGTCTCGTTTGCGATATCGATATTGTCCGTAAGTAAAATACTCTTGGCGTCGGGATCATGCTCAGCTTGCGAGAGTAAATCCGATGCGATGTAAAAAGGATTTGATGATTTATCCGCTATTATCACAATTTCGCTAGGCCCGGCAAGACTATCGATTCCGACTGAACCGTAAACTGTTTTTTTTGCTGCCGTGACATATATATTCCCTGGGCCTAAAATTTTTGAGACCTTTCTTACGTTTTTGCTCCCAAAAGCCATCAAAGCTATTGCCTGCGCACCTCCGATTTTATATACTTCATCAATTTTTAAAAATTTAAAAAGATACAAAAGCAAATTATTCAAGCTTCCGTCTTTAAGCGGAGGAGTGCAAACCACTATTTCTTTTACCCCGGCTACCTGAGCCGGTATTACAGTCATCAACACCGAAGAGGGATAAACATATCTTCCGCCGGGTATATAAACACACACTCTGTCTATAACC
>JAQUMQ010000152.1 GCA_028718045.1 Actinomycetota bacterium | reverse complement strand
AATCCTTTGCTTATGTATTATGGGATAGGAAAAGATTTTGGTGCTGATTTTAATGATCAAAACATAAGAAAAATCCATGTGGAACTGCTTATAAACAGTATTTTGGGGTGCTAAAACTTGGAAAAATTTATCTTGTTTATAGATAAATAAGGTTTTCCGGTATGGGTCACTTAGATAAGATAGTATTTCCTGTATTTAGGGAAATGGAATGATTTCCGGTCATGTCACTTCTTCATATATGATGTGATATCCATTGCGAGAATGCTTGATACGAACAGAACGGTTTTTGTTTTCAGTAATCAAGGTATGCACCAAAAAGTTTATGGTGATCCACTTCATAAGCCGACCTATTTTACAGCTCATCTTCTTAGTATCAAATACACGATAAGACCAATGATGCCGGCACCGCCTATCACATATATTGGACTTATCTTCCATTTTCTCAGCATAAACAGACCAACGGCAAAAATCGCCAGCGAGATAAAATTGATGTCGCTGATAGCGTCGGGAACGACGCCCCCTGTGAAAAAAGTAAGCATTATTATTGACAAAGCAGCTGATGCAATCATCGCAACCACGGCAGGCCGTAAACCTGATAAAATATACTGCACTGCATTCAGATTACGGTATTTGTAGTAAATTTTTGCAAGCAAAAACACAATTATACATGAAGGCAGTACACAACCAAATGTGGCTACAAGAGCACCCGGTATTCCTGCCACGCGAATACCAACAAAGGTCGCGGAGTTTATTGCGATAGGGCCGGGTGTCATTTCGGCAATAGTGATAATATCTGTGAATTCGGTAGCGGTCAGCCAACCGTGAAGTTCTATAATCTGGTGCTGGATCAGCGGAATGGCAACATAACCGCCACCTATGCTAAATAATCCGATCTGAAACATACTCCAGAATAATTGCAGATAAATCATTTACGTTTCTCATCCCCGCTTTCCGTAGCATTCTTGTGTATGGTTCGGTGGGCATGAATTTTACCGCTACCCAGTCC
This sequence comes from Actinomycetota bacterium, assembly GCA_028718045.1. Classification (GTDB taxonomy): domain Bacteria; phylum Actinomycetota; class Humimicrobiia; order Humimicrobiales; family Humimicrobiaceae; genus JAMDDL01. Next base: position 3,703 of record JAQUMQ010000152.1, on the reverse strand, counting down.
GATAGATGCGCATGCAAGGATAATCCAAATGATGTTTATCTTAAAGAAATATACCGCTACGAAGACGCCAACCATTAAGAAAGCTGAAAGAATGCTCTTGCTTTTTAGCACAGAATGCCCCATATCAATCACAACATTACAAATCACCGCTGCGACGCCAGCCTGCATCCCGCGCATGACCGCATTAACATAAGCGTTATCACGGAATTGGCGGTAAAAAAACGAGATGAACGATATAATAAGCAGCGGCGGCAAAACTGTGCCAAAGACGGTTATCAAAGCACCTGGAATACCACCCATGCGGTAGCCGATCATAAGCGATGCATTAACCGCAATGGGTCCAGGCGATGATTGCGAAACGGAAATCAAATCAAGCATTTCCTGCTCGTCGATCCAGTTCAATTCATCCGCAAAGCGTTTTTTCATAAGGGGTATAATCACGTATCCTCCACCTAAGGTAAATGCGCTCAATCTTAGTGTGGATAAAAATAGTTCCAAGTATAATTTTCCGTTATGTTTCAAAGGTTTATTCTCCCATCTTCATCCAATATATGCCTTGACTTATGATAAGTAAAATAATATATTTTAATGAAATATATATTGATTTTAATATGCATAAAAGAAAGGAAGGCAAGTGACTATCCGCCATATGAAGATCTTTGTATCGGTTTGTAAGTACGAAAGCATTACCAAGGCGGCGGAGAAGCTTTATATGACTCAGCCTGCTGTCAGTCTTGCCATCAAGGAATTGGAAGAAAACTATGGAATTAAGCTGTTTGACCGTCTGACACGACGAATCCAAATTACCGAAGATGGCAGAAGATTATTGGAATATGCCGTTCATCTAGTCGCGTTGTTTGACGATATGGAACGTGTTATGAAAAATCCGGATGCGGTTGGTGAACTGCGAATTGGCAGTAGTCTTACGATTGGTACATGCTTGCTTCCGAAATACACGAAAAATTTAGCTTTGCGATATCCAAACATAAAGCAGCGGGTTTCGATTGACAACTCAGACAACATTGTAAAAGCTGTTGCGGAAGGACAGATCGATATTGGTTTAGTTGAAGGCGCAGTCAACGACAAGCTGCTTTTTGCAAAAGCCTTCATGGACGATCATTTGGTAGCTGTTTGCGGCCGCAGTCATCCATTTGCACAAAGCCAGGTTGTCAGCTTGGATGAATTTTTGTCGCAACCCCTACTTTTGAGAGAACGCGGCAGTGGGACACGTGAGCTATTCGAAAGTGCGGTTACGCTCCTTGAAAAGCAGGTTAATCCAGTATGGGAAAGCATAAGCACTACCGCATTGATTTACGCAGTCGAAGCAGGTAACGGCGTGTCGGTTTTGCCGGAAAAACTGGTTGTTGAGTACATAGCAGCAGGCAGGCTGCGAGAAGTAAAGTTACAAACTCCTGTCTTATGCCGATCCCTGTACTTAATTCATCACAAAAAAAAATACCTATCCGCAAGTATAAGGAGTTTTATCAATATTGTGATGAACCAATTAAACTGATTTTTCTGATCCCCGAAAAGAAAATGTACGAATTAAAAATTACAGGCACAATTATGGCTGCTATCCTATTTGGCAACTTTTCATTAATGTATTATCGAAAGTTATCATACCCGTATTTTTTATGATTTAAAGCTATTGGAAAATTCTTGGTCGGGATTTCCTGTAAAAAATATTATAACTTATTACCAGAACAAGCAATCAGGACTCACAGTATAGTTTCGAAAAATGCATACGGGTAATTGATGTTCCTATTACATATGGAAATACCATCGGTCTTTTAAAAATACTCCAGAAAAATAGATTCCAATAATATTTTTTACCAGGATTTTTTATTCCCGAATACCATATGGATGCGAATAATGCCTTGATGTAATACAAGTGGAGTTTAGGTACTTTTCTTAACGGCGGTCTGAATTCTTTTAAAAAAGTCTTTACTCTCTGATAATATTCTTTTGGAGAATAAATGGTTTTTACAATCTTTTTATAACCTTCCATAAGAGTGTCCTTGTTCATTTTTGGAAGGAAGTTAAGATCCATTCCGGTATTGGATCCGGATGATTCTTTTGTCAGTCTGCCGGCATCTTTTAAACGCTGATAAAGTTTTGTTTTGGGTAAGGCTGTCAGCAGTCCAACCATGGCTGTGACTATGCCGCTTTTTTGAATAAATTCTATCTGTTTTTGGAAAATGCGCGGTGAATCATTATCGAAGCCTACTATAAATCCCCCCTGAACTTCAAAACCTGCATTTTGCAAAATTTTTACGGAATTTACAAGATTGCGGTTTTCGTTCTGGTATTTGCTGCATTCTTTAAGGCTTTCTTCCTGAGGGCTTTCAATGCCAACAAAGACTGTCGTAAAGCCTGCTTTTACCATAAGTTTAATCAATTCAGGCTTATCGGCAAGATTTATTGATACCTGAGTATTAAAAAGAAAAGGTTGCCTTCTTTTTTTTTGCCAATTAATGATAGCCGGAAGTATTTCGGTTTCCAGTATTTTCTGGTTTCCTATAAGATTATCATCTACAAAAAATACCCCACCTTTCCATCCGTTCTTGTATAGAGTTTCAAGTTCTGAAATAACTTGCTCTTTTGATTTGATTCTCGGAATTCTTCCGTTTAGTTTTACTATATCGCAAAAATCGCAATTAAAGGGACACCCTCTCGAAATCTGAAGACACATTGAATTATAGTGTTTCATAGTTATAAGATCCCATCTTGGATTCACCGTTTTGGAAATAGATGGAAACTCGCCGACTTCATATATCTTTTTTACATTTCCTGACATTAAATCGTTTAAAAAATACTCCAGGTTTGATTCGGCTTCTCCCAGAACCAAGCTGTCTATGTCGTCTATAAATTCTTCCCATCCAGTTGTAAAAAGAGGACCACCCGCAATGATAGGCTTTCCCAATTTCTTTACTCTCTTTACCACTTCTTTTACCGATTTCTTCTGTACAATCATTGCGCTTATGAAAACCACATCAGTGGATATGATGTCTGAATCTTTTAAGTTTTCTACATTCATGTCTATAAGTTTCAAATCCCATTCTTTTGGCAGCATTGCGGCAACAGTCAGAAGACCTAATGGGGGGAAAGCTGCTTTTTTATTTAAAATTTTAAGTATGCTTTGAAAACTCCAAAAAGTATTGGGATACTGTGGGTACACGAGTAAAACCTTCAAGTTTTTTTTGTTTATGTTTGAAAAATTATATAATTCATTATTTTCTTTTAAACCATTCATATTACCTCAAAAAATAAATTAAAATTTTTTAAAATGAAAACTTTATTTGTTTATCGTCAAACGTGTTCTGTTTGGAGTCATTGTACATCAATAATCTTAATTATTAAACATAAATTTCTGAAATTAATTAAAACAGTAATAAAATAGCAGCCGAACCTAGTGATCATAAAGTTCTTTTAAGATTATGTTCTTTACTTTCGTTATTTCTTAATTTGCAAGCCTTTGATTATAAATTTTTTTTTTATTATTATTATAAACTCAGCTTGCTGTACGAAAGTATAAAAATCATAAATAATTAAGACAATATCCGGTAGAGGTTTTAATTATAAACTACCTTCTTTTTTGCTATTAAAATAATACATCCGATCACACCGACAAGTAGTGCTATCGGACATAATATTGTTGCCAGAATAAAAAATACCGGTTCGTCACCCATATTTGCCCATGCGC
>JAQUMQ010000151.1 GCA_028718045.1 Actinomycetota bacterium | reverse complement strand
ATCAAAGCGCGCAATTAAATTTTCCGAAAAAGAAGCAGCTTCCTCGGAACAATCCGAATGACATATATAAACCGTCTGGTTTTGAGGATCGACAACAAGTTTTTCTATAATATCATAAATTCGTTGAATTGCTTTCTTTCGGCCTCTTGCTTTTTCCCGTACGATCAAATGACCATCACGGTCAAGGTTCAGTATCGGATTTATGTTCAGCGCGGTACCCAAAATAGCTCCCGTTTTGCTTACGCGGCCGCTTCGATAAAGGTATTTCAAATCGTCTGTAGTATAATATGTGTTAATAAAAATTTTGTTATTTTCAAGCCATTCAGCGCATTCACCGGCGGTTTTCCCGTCATCACGCATATCCGCGGCATTAATAGCCAGCATGCCATAGCCTATCGAAGCTAAAGTGGAATCGACTAAAAATATGCTTGCATCTTGATTTTTTTCCGAAAATATTTTTTTTGCCATTGTTGAGTTGGAATAAGTTCCCGAAATTCCGCTTCCCATTGCTATATGCACGATTGGAAGCTTGTATTTTTGCCATAGTTCGGTCCAGTAAGCCACAAATTCGTATGGAGTCATCTGGCTTGTTTTTGGAACAGCACCTTTACGCATTTTTTCATAAAATTCACGGCAGTCTTCAGGCATCATAACATCAGACAATTCTTCTCCGTCGATTACATATTTCATGTGATATGCGGAAATGTCACGTTTTTTACAATAATCTGCAGGAAGATCGCATCCGGAATCTGTAGAAACACAGAATCTTTCCATGTAAAATCTCTCCTTTCTATCTGAATTAAAGCAACAAATATATTGTAATTTATATAATCAAACAGAAACAAAAGGCTTAATTAAATGCCGGCAAAAAAGCAGTTGGCAAAAAAGCATTAAAACGAATAAATGTAAACTTTGCCAAATCTAAAATCAATACCGTTATAATTAATTATCCTATTGATATCGATTCCTCGGGTCTTTCCATTTTCTCTGGGTGCACTCTTGACGCAATTGCAAGAGACAGCACGCTTATACCTATTCTGCCTATAAACATGCAAAAAATCAATATTGCCTTGCTGGCAGTTGACAATTCCGGAGTTATTCCTGTCGACAGTCCCACGGTTCCGAATGCTGATGTTACTTCAAAAATTACCTTTATAAAGCTCTCTTTTTCTATGATCATTATGATAATCGAGGCAGTAAGTACCAGAAAAATTGCCGTCAAAGTTAAAGTCAGGGCTCTAAGTATTATTGCCTGGGGAATTCTTTTTTTGAATACCGTAATATTTTTCTGGCCTTTTAAAGAATAAATTCCCCCGAGTGTTATAGAGGCAAAAGTCGTAGTCTTTATACCTCCTCCCGTTCCGCCCGGCGAAGCTCCTATGAACATCAATACGACAAGTATTATCAAAGTAGCTTCATTGAGGGTAGCCATGTTTATGGTGCTGTAGCCAGCTGTTCTGGGTGTTATTGACTGGAAAAAGCTTGCCAAAACCTTGGTTTTATTCGAAAGATTTCCGATTGAAGCCGGATTCTTGAATTCCATGAGGAAAAAAAGCAAAGCTCCTACGAAAATGAGCATGAGAGTTGTAAACAATACGATCTTTGTGTGGAGAGAAATTTTTTTTGTTCGCCTGTATTCCATGATTTCAGATATTACCGAAAAACCTATTCCTCCGGTTACTATTAAAAGCATTATAGTGATACTAAAAGCAGCATCTCCGGTAAAATTCTCGAGATTATTTGAATATAATGAAAATCCTGCATTGTTAAAAGCGCTTACACTATGAAAAATACCGGAAATAAAAGAATTTTTGATCGTTTGTCCGTATTTAAAAAACAAAACTGCCGTAAGCGACAATGATCCCATAAGTTCGATGATTATCGTTGTCAGAGCTATTATGATGAAAAATCTGGCTGAGCTGAATTTTTTATTTATGCTAAAGCTTGTTTTTATATAAAATCTGTCACCCAGATTTATTTTTCTGCCCAGTATCAATGCGAAAAATGAAGTCACGGTCATTATTCCAAGACCGCCTATCTGGATAAGGAATAATATCACCGATTTACCTGCAGCCGTAAAAAAGGTTGCGGTATCCTGGACTATCAAGCCTGTCACACATGTGGCAGAAGTTGCGGTAAAAAGGGCATCGATAAAACTTATTTTACCGCTTCTTGTCATGACAGGAATCATCAAAATCAAAGCTCCTGTTATGATTGCTAAAGCAAAAGTAAGGATTATGTTGTTAATGGTTCTGCGTTGGCTTTTTAAAAAAAAGCTACTTAATTCTTCCATAGTATTTAGATACGGTATCTATTGGTTTTATTATTTAATTTAAGTTCTTATTCTAATAGAAAATCAAAGAAAAAATAAGTGGAAAATGTTTTAAATATTTTAAAAATACATTGCTTTTTAAGAAATATAATGTAAAATAATTGTAAAAATGTTTTTCACTTATAGTGAAATTGAAGTTTAATTTTTTTAGAAAAAGTTTTTAGTATGTTATTGACAATTATTTTTTTATTCATTAAAATTTATTTAAGTTGAAGGATCGGTGAAAATTTGTTTAACGAAGCTGATAAAAGTTATCCCATAGAGCTGGTAGCGGATTTTTTGGGTATTAACAGCAGAACTTTGTATTATTATGAAAAATTCAGTTTGGTTTGTCCGCTTCGGAGGGGAAGAAAGAGATATTATTCAAAAGAAGACATAAACTGGCTGGAATATGTCCGCGAACTTATGTATGAACATGGGATGAATTTAAGATCGATAATTATTCTTATAAAAAGACGAGATGCGGTTATTTTAGATAGATGTCCCGAAGATGTTGTGCTTTGTTTTAAAAATTATCTTGCAAGAAAAGATAATATGGCAAAGAAAATTAAAATAGAAGAGGAAGACGAGCCTGTAAAGGATGTTAAATAAATTTTCGTATAAGATTATCAATTAAAATAAGATTGCCGAAATTGTCAAAAAATATGGCATCAAAAAGTTTTAAAAAGGTTTTTAAAAATTATAAATAAAGAAAGGTTGATTTGTTATGGGGAAAGCAGTTGGAATTGATTTGGGAACTACAAATTCATGTATTTCGGTTATGGAGGGTGGAAGCCCTACGGTTATAACCAACAGCGAAGGCGGCAGAACCACTCCTTCGGTTGTTGCGTTTACTAAGAAGGGTGAAAGATTGGTCGGACAGCTTGCAAAGAGACAGGCTGCGCTTAATCCTGAAAATACTATTTATTCCATCAAGAGGTTTATAGGAAGAAAATATGATGAAGTCGATAGCGAAAGAAAAACTATTTCATATAATGTGATAAATGGTAAAAACGGCCTTGCCACAGTCAAACTAAATGACAGGGAATATACTCCCGAAGAGATTTCTTCGATGATTTTGCAGAAATTAAAAGCCGATGCCGAAGCTTATCTGGGCACCGAAGTAACTGATGCGGTTATCACTGTTCCGGCATATTTTAATGATTCTCAAAGACAGGCTACAAAAAATGCGGGAAAGATTGCAGGGCTTAACGTTTTAAGAATTATTAACGAGCCAACAGCAGCAGCTTTGGCTTATGGCTTGGACAAGAAAAAAGAAGAAAAAATTCTGGTATTTGACTTAGGTGGGGGAACATTCGATGTTTCCATTCTTGAAGTCGGCGAAGGTGTTTTTGAGGTAAAGGCAAGTCATGGTGATATGCATCTTGGCGGAGACGATTATGATAACAGGATCATGAATTATCTTGCAGACGAATTCAAAAAAGAGCAAGGCATTGATTTGAGAAATGACAGACAAGCTCTGCAAAGGTTGATCGAAGCATCTGAAAAAGCTAAAATCGAACTTTCAAGCGTTATGGAAACAAATGTCAGCTTGCCTTTTATCACTGCCGATGCGAATGGTCCGAAGCATCTTGAAACAAAATTAACAAGGGCTAAGTTCGAACAAATTACTGCCGATTTGACGGAAAGATGTAAAAAACCGATGGAGAAAGCATTGGCAGATTCAGGTTACAAGATTTCGGAAATCAACGAAGTAATTCTTGTTGGCGGTGCCACAAGGATGCCTGTCATTGTCGATCTTGTCAAAAGCATTACCGGCAAAGAACCGAATAAAAGCGTAAACCCTGACGAGGTAGTGGCTGTAGGTGCGGCTATCCAGTCCGGTGTCCTTAAGGGAGATGTCAAGGATGTAGTTTTACTGGACGTAACTCCGTTATCGCTAGGAATTGAAACTTTAGGTGGGGTAATGACAAGACTTATTGAAAGAAATACTACGATTCCAACCAAAAAAAGTGAAATATTTACGACAGCTGCCGATAATCAGACAAGCGTAGATATTCATGTTCTGCAAGGCGAAAGAGAATTTGCAAGGGATAACAAAACCATCGGCAATTTCAGGTTGGATGGTATACCGCCTGCACCAAGGGGAATACCCCAGATAGAAGTTACTTTTGACATAGATGCAAACGGAATTGTAAATGTGGGCGCAAAAGATATGGCAACAGGAAAAGAGCAGAAGATCACAATTACAGCGACATCTCATTTAAATGATGACGAGATTAATAAAATGGTAAGAGAAGCTGAAGTCAATGCTGCTGAAGACAAGAAAAAGAAAGAGATTGTTGAAGCTAAAAACAGAGCTGACAATCTTATATATCAGACAGAGAAATCTTTAAGGGATTATGGTGATAAAGCTCCTGCCGATATGAAGAGCAGGATTACAAGCCAAATCGAA
>JAQUMQ010000150.1 GCA_028718045.1 Actinomycetota bacterium | reverse complement strand
TATACGCCAAAAGAAAGCCTCGAACTTCCTTTTGCCATTCCCTTCATTCTGCCACGTTGTTCTTTTCTATATTTAACCCTTTTGGGCATCAACATTGGTGACATAACATATCTCCTAACCTCAAATACATATATCCTTAAATATTTAACTTAATTGATTTGTAAAAATTAACTAGCCAAACTTTCTTTTTCATCTTTTGAACTTTTTTTATCCGTAAAAGAAACTTTATCTATAATTACATCCCCCAAATAAATCCACACCTTGACTCCGATTATGCCAAAAGTTGTGTTGGCTTCTGCAAAACCATAATCTATTGCTGCCCTTAAAGTATGAAGAGGAACTCTTCCCTCTCTATACCATTCTCTCCTTGCCATTTCAGCTCCGCCCAGACGTCCCGAACATTGAACTTTTATTCCTTTCGCTCCGGCCTTCAAAGTAAGGGAAACCGCTTTTTTCATAGCTTTCCTAAAACTTACCCGTCCTTTAAGTTGTGAAGCAATTCCTTCGGCAACAAGTTTAGCAACAAGTTCCGGTTTCTTAACTTCAATAATATTGAGCTGAACAGATTTACCAACCTCTTTTTGAAGCATCTCCTTCATATCATTTATGGTAGTTCCTCTCTTGCCGATAACTACACCTGGTTTAGATGTATGAACATCAATTTTTACTTCATCGGAAGTTCTTTCGATTTCAATTTTCGAAATGCCAGAGTTCGCAATCTGATCATTTATCAATTCTCTGATTTTAATATCTTCGAGAATAAATTTCGCAAAATCTTTTGTCGCAAACCATCTCGATTCCCAATCTCTATTAATTCCTATTCTTAAACCATTAGGATTTACTTTCTGCCCCAATTTTTTTAACCTCCTCTGTTTTACCGTCAGATACCCACACAAATAAATGTGAGCTTCTTTTCTTTTCTCTGTCAGCTTTACCCCTGGCTCTTGGCCTTAATCTTTTCAGAGTAGGGCCTTGGGTAACATAAATTTTTGAAATAAATAAGTCTTCCTCTTTCATTTTAAAATTTTCCATAGCATTTGCAGCTGCGCTTTGGATTGTTTTTTTAACATATACAGCCGCTGCTCTCGGAGTTAAAGACAAAAAATCTATGGCGTCATTTACTTTTTTATTTTTTATCAATTCCACTACATATCTTACCTTTGTAGCAGGAATTCCTATATGTTTCGTAATTGCCTTAGCTTCCAAAATAAACAGCCCCCTTTAAATAATGCAAAGAAATAATTTCCATATCCGTAACTTACCTGGCTTTCTTCTTAACTGCCGCTGCCTTTTCGCTCTTACCCTTAAAAACATGAGGTCTTATCGATCTTGTTGGTGCAAATTCTCCTAATTTATGACCAACCATAGACTCAGATATAAATACAGGTATATGCTTTTTACCGTCATGCACGGCAATCGTAAATCCGACCATTTCAGGAAAGATGACAGATTCTCTTGACCAGGTTTTTACTATTCTTTTCTCGCCTGTCTCTTCCATCATTTTAATCTTTTTAAATAAGCTCTCTTCGACAAAAGGTCCTTTTTTTAAAGACCTGGACATTTTGATCCTCCTCTAGCCACATAAAATAAAAAATTCATGAATTATGCTTTTTTTCTCTTAATAATAAATTTATCTGTAGGATTCTTTTTATTTCTCGTTCTGTAACCTAATGTAGGTTTTCCCCAAGGAGTAACAGGATCTCTACCGGCGGTTTTGTTTTTACCTTCTCCTCCACCGTGAGGATGATCATGTGGATTCATTGCGGTTCCTCTTACACTCGGTCTTATGCCAAGCCATCTCGAACGACCTGCTTTACCAAGAGAAATAATTTCATGATCAGGATTTCCAACCTGACCTATGCATGCTCTACATTGTACCGCAACCATCCTTACTTCACCTGACGGCAACTTAAGTTGAGCATAACGTTCATCTTTTGCAAGCAACTGCGCAGACGATCCTGCAGAACGGGCAATCGCTGCCCCTTTATTTACCTTAAGTTCAATATTATGAACAACCGTACCAACCGGAATTTTAGCAAGTGGCAGGCAATTTCCAACTTTGATATCCGCATTTACGCCCGATACGACATTATCCCCCACCTTTAATCCAACAGGTGCAATAATATAGCTTTTTTCGCCATCAGCATAACTTATCAATGCAATTCTTGCGCTTCTGTTCGGATCATATTCAACAGTAACGACTTTTGCCGGAATATCAGCTTTGTTTCTTTTGAAATCTATGATTCTATAAAGTCTCTTATGGCCTCCGCCGCTATGTCTTCTCGTTATCCGGCCGTTATTATTTCTTCCGGATTTTTTGGCTAACGAAACCGTTAAAGACTTCTCGGGTCTTTCTTTTGATATCTTCGCAAAATCTGAAACCGTTGCAAATCTCCTTCCGGGAGATGTCGGTTTATATTTTTTTAAAGCCAACTTTTTTACCTCCACAATTCACTAAAAACATTAATTACTTAAACAAACCGGTTACTTAAACAAACCGGTTGTTTTTTGCGATAATTAAACAGTTAGTTCTTAAAAAAAACATTAAAATTTTTAAAATATTATTTAATTTAAACTATGCAGACTGAAAGAAGTCGATTTTGTCTTTTTTTCTCAGACTTACGATGGCTTTCTTTCGTCTTGGACTTTTGCCGATACTACGCCCAAGTCGTTTAGGTTTCGGCTTTACGCTAATTGTGCTTATTTTTAGCACTTTAACATTAAAAATCTTTTCAATAGCTCTTTTTATTTCACTTTTTCCGGCACGAAGATCAACATAAAAAGAGTATCTGTTGTCTTTTACCGAACTATAGCTCTTTTCTGAAACTATAGGTGCAATAATTAAATCTCTAGGATCTTGCATTGGAAAACTCCTCTAAAAATTTCTCGAGTGAACTTTTTGTAAATATAACGCAATCACTTACTAAAATCTCGTATGTATTCATGGACTTATATGTCGTCAATAAGACATTTGGCATATTTCTAAAGGACAACAAATCATTTCCGTCTAACTTATCCAGTACTATAAGGACTTTGCTTGTCCCCACTTTTAAATTATTAAGAATTGCCGCAGCACTCTTTGTGCTTGGTTTCTTAAAATTAAACTCACAAACAACCATGATCTTTTCTTCATTAAATTTATCGGAAAGCGCCATAAACTTTGATTTTCTTATAACTTTTTTATTAAGTTTAAAAGAATAATCTCTTGGAACAGGACCAAAAACTATGCCTCCGCCTTTCCAAATGGGAGATCTTGAGCTTCCGGCTCTTGCATTGCCTGTACCTTTTTGTCTCCAGGGCTTTTTACCTCCTCCCCTGACCTCAGCTCTACCTTTGGTTTTGCTTGTACCTGAGCGGGCAGAAGCAAGAAATCTTTTGACTTCCAGATGTAAAATATTGGTATTCACTTCCTGTTTAACAACCTCATCAGGTATATCAATTTTATCTTTACTGCTTCCCTTTAAATCTAAAATATCTAAAGTAACCATGACTTTCTCCTAAAAAATTATGCTTTCCTAATATAAACTATGCTTCCTCTTGCACCAGGCACAGAACCCTTTATTAATATCAAATTTTGTTCAAGCAGCACATCGATTACCTTGGTTCCGGGTGTGGTAACTCTTTCCCCGCCCATTCTCCCGGGCATTTTTTTGCCCTTGATTATCTTCTTCGGAGTTGAGCACATGCCTGCAGAGCCTATTCTTCTTATGCTACGAGAGCCGTGGGTCATGGGACCTCTGTGAAAATTATATCTTTTTATAACTCCCGAAAATCCCTTGCCTTTGGAAATTCCCGTAATTTTTACGGTATCGCCTATGCTAAAAATTCCCAAGTCTATATTATCGCCGACTTTATATTCATTATCAGAACTCTCAAGTCTTATTTCTTTCAAGTATTTTGTAGGTTCAACTTTTGCTTTTATAAACTCGCCCTTTTTTGGCTTGCTTAATTTTTTTTCCTTTGCTGCGCCAAAACCAACCTTCAAAGCATCATAACCGTCAGATGCAGTGTTTTTTATTTGAACTATTTTACAGGGTTTTGCTTCAATGGCAGTAACACATAAAACATTGCCACTTTCATCATATATCTGAGTCGAGCCTACTTTTTTACCATAAATCGCCTTTACCATCTTAACACTCCTACCTTAGAATTTACCGCAAAAACACCTAAAAAACCTATATTTTTCAACACAAAGATTACATATTATATTTATTTTAAAAATAAATCAAATAATACTTATCTTTTTTTTAAAAAAATATATTTTTATGATGACTTACCTAATATTTTATTTATGATCTTATTTCAATATCAACGCCTGCAGGAAGATTTAGCCTCATCAGCATGTCAACCGTTTTTGGATTAGGATCAAGAATGTCAATTATTCTTTTATGAGTCCTTATTTCAAAATGCTCTCTCGAATCCTTGTCAACATGAGGAGACCTTATAACACAAAAAACATTTTTCCTGTTCGGAAGCGGTATGGGTCCGGAAACTTTTGCGCCTGAACTTTCAACAGTTTCGACTATCTTTTTCGCCGATCTGTCTATTACTTCACTGTCATAAGCCTTTAATCTTATCCTGATTTTTTGCCCTAATTTTCCAGCATTCAATTATTTATCCTCCACTTTCCTACTCTATTATCTTAGATATATTCCCTGCACCTATGGTTCTTCCACCTTCACGGATAGCAAACTTAAGACCTTCTTCCATGGCTATGGGGGTGATAAG
>JAQUMQ010000149.1 GCA_028718045.1 Actinomycetota bacterium | reverse complement strand
TGAGATCAAGGCTTTTCTCGCTCCTTATTCCTTCACTCTTGACATCAATACTACCGTCTCAACGTGCTTGTTTTTCAGAAAAACAGTCAAGGTTGGGCGACATCCTTTTTGGGTCTTAGCAGCAATGTAACGGCAAGGCCGATAACCGCAAATATTATAACGGAAATTTCCGACCATAGGATCCCGAATTTTATGTTAAGATATGAGGCAACAAAATCTACTATGACATGCCCCAAAAATGCAAATATTATGAAATAATATTTTTTATTAAGAAATGCATGCATTACAATGACCGAGAAAGCTATTTGAATAGTCATGGCAAGGACTCTTTCCCCGGCTCCTACCAGCGGCATGAACCAGCTTACCGACTCGAATTGAGTCTTCAGAATACTCATTCCCGGAAGCATTGAAAAAAACTTATAAGCAATAAAATTTGCAAGAAGCGAAAATCCGACAAAAATCATCGATTCCCCTCCCCCGCCATGTCCTATACCATACATCAGTCCCTTTTCGTAAGTCTTGCCCCTCACAATAAGTCCTATCCCCAATGTTCTGAATCCTTCCTCAAACAAACCTGCGGTAAAAGACGGAAAAAGAATAGCCATAATAAGAAGATTGTTTCCCATAAAATAATACTTGAGCATATTCGAGACATAGGCGTTCAAGGGAATTCTTACCAGAGAAACAAGGAATAATGCCATAGCTACAAAAAATATTGCCCATGAAATCTTGAATTTCTTTCTGAATACGATTGCAATGGCAAGCGGGAGTCCTATTTCGATAATGATAGCTATTATAAAGGAAATATCTCTTAACATATCTTTGCTTTTGGCTGACCTGCAAATTTGTCTTGATAAAATTTAAAAAAATTTTGCAACTTGCCTTATCGATTATTGAGATTACTATATATAAACCAACCGCTGATTATCTTTTTTGATTTGCCTTGGCCGGCGGCTTTCGCTGCCTTATTTTTAATGTTTTACCATAGTTTCGACTATTCTTTCAAGTTCGCCGATACTTCCGAATTCGATTTCTATTTTTCCCTTTTTTTTGCCTTGTATTATTTTCACAGGGACATTAAGAAAATCGGAAATCTTTTGACTTACCATAGGAAGTTTTGATAATTGAATAATATCTTCGGATTTTTTCTTAGCCGGAGGATTGTTCTTTAGATTGGCAAGTTTTTCAACTTCTCTTACGCTTAAATCATTTTTGACGATAAATTCTGCTATTTGAAGTTGATCCTCAACTCTTTTCAAGCCTACGAGGACTTTTGCATGCCCGGTGGTTACCTTACCCTCATCGATCAGCTTCTGAACGCTTAGCGGAAGATTTAGCAATCTTATAAAATTCGTAATAGATGCCCTGCTTTTACCCACTTTCTTTGACAAGGCTTCATGGGTTATGTCAAAATCATCAATTAATTGTTTAAAAGTATGGGCTTGCTCTATCGGGCTAAGATCTTCTCTGTGGATGTTTTCGATCAAAGCCATTGCAAGGCTTGAGGTATCATCGATATTGGTATTGATTATCACGGGAACAGATGTCAGCCCCACTTGTTTTGCTGCCCTGTACCTTCTTTCTCCTGCAATTATTTCATATTTTTCCTCGCCATTCAGTTTTCTTACTATGATTGGCTGTATTATCCCAAATTCTCTTACGGAATCGGCAAGTTCGGTAAGACTTGCCTCATTGAATATGTGTCTTGGTTGATTCTTGTTTGGTTCTATCTGATCAATGCTTAACTCGAAAACTCTGCTTTCTATATTTTCTGTAACTTCGGTAGCTTTGTTAAGATTCGGTATTAAAGCCCCAAGCCCTCTACCTAGTCCTCTTTGTGCCATTTTTAATCACTTCCTTTGTGAAACTTTTGTATGCTTGTGCCCCCTTGCAATCAGGATCGTATGAAAGAATAGGTTTTCCATAGCTGGGTGCCTCGCTCAATCTTACATTTCTGGGAATAACCGTTGTATAAATTTTATCCGAAAAATGTTTTTTTACTTCAGAAATGACTTGATCTGCCAACTTTATTCTCGGATCATACATAGTCATCAACGCACCGGCGATTTCCAATTCCGAATTCAAATTGTCCTTTACCAGTCTTATGGTATTCATCAATTGTCCCAAACCTTCCAATGCATAATATTCGCACTGGATAGGTATTATTACTTCATCAGCTGCGCTTAATGCATTTATGGTTAAAAGCCCGAGTGCCGGAGGACAATCGATTATTATATAATCATACTCATTCTTGATTTTATCAATTGCTTCCTTTAATTTATATTCTCTTTTCATAGTCGTAACAAGCTCAACCTCCGCCCCCGCCAGTTGTATCGACGAAGGTATTGCCTCGAGATTTGCATAATCGGTTTTGGTAATAACTTTTGATGCATTTTCGCCGCTGATAATAATGTTGTATACTGATAACTTGTCTGATTCGACAAATATCCCTATTCCGCTTGTCGAATTACTTTGTGGGTCCATGTCTATTATAAGAGTCTTGTAACCAAAATATCCCAAATAAGAAGTTAGATTAACTGCAGTGGTGCTTTTACCTACTCCGCCTTTTTGATTGGCAATAGCAATTATTTTGCCGAAAAAATTATTATTTTTTTTAAAATAATCTTTGTCTTCCGGGTTTATTTTTTTAATGTCTTTTTCAATGATTCCGTAATTGCCGTTATTTTTTATATTAGTTTCTTTTTCAGGGGAAGATATAATTTTTCCATTGCTCGTGTCAGGGTTGTGGCTTGTTTTGCTGTTTTTAAAAATTTTATTAAAAAATCCCATAATATGTGCTTTTATGCAATTACATAAACTATTAACGGTAGTCCTTTTTTATTAAAGACATGTCTCTTGGAAATATGGCTGATGTTTTTTCTTTCTTATCCAATATCAATATGGTTCTAAATTCATTTAAATATGGAACGTCGACTTCTTCAATCCTGTTTATCTTTGTTCCCAGTCTCTTCAGATTCTCGGTTATATTTTCTGATTCCGAAAAAACCTTCCTGCTTTTATATAAAAGTATTTTACCATTTATTTTCGAAAATGGAATTATTAATTCCAATAAAATATTAATTTTCTCGACAGCTCTGGCAATACAATAATCAAAAGACTCCCTAAGGCTTGCGTTTCTTGCCAGATACTCTGCGGGGCAGTTTAAAACAGTAGTATTGAAAAGATGTAAATTTTTAACCAATTCCGACAAAAAACCTGCCTTTTTGCGGTTTTTTTCAATCAAATAAATACTTGAATCTTTCAACAAAATGGAAAGGAGTATTCCCGGAAAGCCTGCTCCCGAACCTATATCAAGTAATTTTTTCCGGTAAAGATCTTGCTGGCTGAATTCTGCTTTTATAGAAAAAATCGAAAGGCAGTCCATGATATGTCTGTAAAAAATATCACGCTTTTCTTTGGAACCAACGATGTTTGTTATTTTATTGAAGTTGTAAACTTCGTCAAGAAAAGCCGATATTTTAAATATATCCTCGGCAGTAAAACATACGGACATCATTCTTAAGTAGTTTTCAAGAATTTCTTCATGGTTTTCTTTATTGTCGAAATTCATTTATTTATTCCTGATTTCAAATTGATAAGCAATATTGAAATATCTGCCGGTGATATTCCTGCAATTCTGGAAGCTTGCCCAAGAGTATTGGGCTTTATCGTGTTGAGTTTGTCCTGAGCTTCGTAAGTCAAGCCTCTGATTTTAAAGAAATCAATATTCTGAGGAATGCTTATTTTTTCCAAACTCGAATACTTCTTGATTTCTTCAATCTGCTTTAAAATATATCCTTCGTATTTTACGTTTATCTCGGTTTGATTAAAAACTTCGGGATCTTTTATTTCGATATCACCGCAAAAATAATCAACGAGTTTAAATATATCTGTTTCGGGCCTTTTTAATATCTGATAAAGGCTTGCTGGAACTTCCAGTTTTGATGACCCCATGCTTTTTAAAAAGTTATTATTTTCTATGTTTGGAAAAATAATTTTATTCTTTAAATAATTTTGCAGAAATTTAATTTCTTTTTCTTTTTTTAATGTCTTATTATATTGATTTCGGTTTAATAAACCTATCTGATATCCATACTTGGACAACCTCAAATCTGCATTATCTGATCTTAGCAAAAGACGATATTCTGCTCTCGAAGTATACATTCGATAAGGTTCCAATAATTCTTTGGTTATGAGATCATCAATCAAAACACCGATATAGCTTTCCTCTCTCGTAAAAGTTAAAGGCGGTTTATTAAAAATTTTCATGGATGCATTAATTCCCGCAACAAGACCTTGAACGGCAGCTTCTTCATAGCCGCTCGTTCCGTTAATCTGTCCCGCAAAAAATAAATTTTCAATAATTTTTGACTCCAGTGTTAAATGAAGCTGACTTGGATATATGTAATCATATTCCACAGCATATCCTGGTCTTATAATGCGTGCTTCCTCCAAACCTTCTACGGAGTTGATTATTTCTTGTTGATACTCGACAGGCATACTGGTCGTAAGGCCTTGCAGATACATCTCGTTTGTGTCTTTGCCCTCGGGTTCAATAAAAATCGGATGCCTGCTTTTTTCAGGAAAATTAATGACTTTCCTGTCTATCGAAGGACAATGCCTGGGGCCATGAGTGTTTATTATTCCGGACTTTATGGGGGATTTATCTATGTTTCTTGCTATGACTTCGTGGGTTTTTTTATTTGTATATGTCAAAAAACTCGGAATATTCAAATGCACTTTTTTTTCTTTCCAAAACGAAAGAG
>JAQUMQ010000148.1 GCA_028718045.1 Actinomycetota bacterium | reverse complement strand
AAAAAGGCTATATTTCAGATAGGGATTATAAAAAACTGACAGACAGGGCTAAGGCAACCAGAAACCTTGATTTTAACAAACTTATAGATATGGGTCTTATTGAGAGAAAAGGAAAAGGGAAAGCAACGTATTACAAGTTGAAAGGATGAAGTAAAAATCCTCAAAGTTAAAATAAATTCCATACCTTATGGTCATGAAAATTCCATAGTGTAGATCCTTAGTAAAACATTTATTAACTAGGGGATTTTAGCTAACTTAGACCAGAACTCGGCTACGGGCTTGAAGGCACCATAACCGATTTAGAGGCAAAAAGTATTATCGAAAATGTCATCATGCCGGAATTTAAGGCAAATATGTTACCGAAGTATACAATCAAGACCAATTTCAACAATATATGCCCGGCTTTGACAGACATACCTTGTATATTGAATCCGTCCTGCAAGAATTACGGAATTATGGAAATCCGTCCCGATTTAAAGAATCGACAAGAAAGAGTGCCGACGGCAGGGAACCTCCCCGAAAAAAATAATGCCTTCGTATTTACAATTGCACTGATTTTAAATATAATATCAGTTCAATTGTAAAATGGGGGGGTGATTCCCATGAACCCTAAAGAAACTTTGCAAAACCTGTCTAAGGCAGGTAAAGGTATTTTGCGTACAGCGGAGGCCGAAAAGGCAGGAATTTCGCGCATGATGCTTTCATCTTTAGTACGAAATGGTACGCTGGAACGGATTGCCTTCGGGCAGTATGTACTGTCAGGAGAGTTGCCGGATGATTTGTTTGCGCTGCAACAGCGGACTCAAAAGCTCATTTATTCGCACGATACAGCGCTTTTCCTGCATGATCTGACTGACCGTACGCCGTTTATGTTTACGGCTACCGTCCCCAGTTCGTATAAGGTTTCAAAGGCAATACGTGAACGATCCAGGATATTTTATATCAAGCCAGAATTACATGATCTTGGCGCCACGCTCATCGACTCGAAGATGGGTCATGCCGTTAAGAGCTATGATGTGGAGCGTACGATTTGCGATGTCCTCAGAAGTCGAAAGCGCTTGGATGAACAGATCGTACTAGATGCCATTAAGCGATATGCGGCTTCAAAATCAAAAAACCTCAATAAACTGCACATTTACGCGGAAAAACTGCGGATTGTCGGTGTTGTTCGCCGGTATTTGGAGGTATTGTTATGAGTAAAGCAATGAGCCTGAAAGCCCGCATCCGTAATATGGCGAAGCAAAAAAACATTACGGCGCAAGTAATATTGCAGAACTATATGTTTGAGCGCTTTTTGGAACGATTGTCATTGTCCGCTTATAAAGATAAATTTGTTTTAAAGGGTGGCATGCTAATTGCAGCAATCGTGGGGTTGGATACTCGGTCGACCATGGATTTGGACGCTACTCTGCGGTTGTTCCCGTGCGATGAAGCTAACATTCTTGCTGTTATGCACGATATCAGCGGGATATCCATAGGTGACGATGTTCGATTCACTGTTAAGGGAATAGTTCCAATACGACACGACGACGTTTACGGCGGCTTCCGTGTAGGCCTGGAAGCTGTATATGATACGATCGTTACGCCGCTTTCAATTGACATATCAGCCGGAGATGTAATTACTCCGCACGCAGTTCGGTTCTCTTTTGCAGGATTATTTGATGAGACCAAGAGGATTGAGCTGTGGGCATACAACATCGAAACCATAATAGCCGAAAAAGTGGAGACCATTCTTCGCCGTGGTGTGTTCAACACCAGGCTAAGAGACTTTTACGATGTCTGTATCTTACTTAAAACACAAAACGTAAACCGAGCTTTGTTTGCCCAGGCTTTGCAGACTTCTGCTTCTCATCGCGGGACTCTTGAACAGATCGCCGATACTTACGGCATCATAAACGCTTTAAGCCGCAGCGTAGTCCTGAAACAAATGTGGGATAAGTACCGGCAGGAATTCGGTTATGCCAAAGATATTCGATATGAAGATGTTATTTCCGCTCTGAAGGACATCTGCCATAAATAAATAGAATCGAAAATTTTCGAAAGTCGGGAGGCGGTTCCAGCGGAAGATGGTAATATGGCAATAATGCAAGTTGCATGCAATTATACCGTTTAAGCTTTTATAATGCCGTTTTTAGGTTTAATTTTGAAAGTATTTGATAAAATCCAGTAATATGCAAGCGGAAAAGCAGGAAGTATGTATCTTTCAAGCGAGCCTTCAAAATCCGGAACAAAAATTATTGAAATAAACGAAGTCAAAAGAACCATGATAACAAACAAAAAGAAAACTAGCCCGCCATTTGTAAATATCTTTTTAATTGCTATAAAGAACAACATCGCAAGAATCATCAAAACAGGACCGTAAAACGAACCAAAGAATGCTTTTGTCGAATCAAACGGAGAATATATAAACTCCATTAAAAAGCCCGATGCAGCTCTTTTGAAACCTTCGGATATGAATTCAGCATTAACGGGCAAACTCAAAGCTTTTCTCCATTCATCGCTCATGAAAGGAAGTGACAGTTTCAATTTAAATATCAACCATGGCAAATAAATTACAAACAAAATCAATACCGGATAAAATATTTTTTTAAAGAACAGTTTAAGATGTACCAGCGGAGGATCTCCGTTTCTTATGAATTTTCCGCTTATGCTATTTTGCCATTCCTTAATTTCATCATCGCGCAAAGGCTCGGCTATGCTGATAAGGACTTTTTTAAATTTATTTTTTAAAATTATTTTTTGCGTAAGACCGTAAAAATAAACAGACAAATTAATGACCAAAAACAAAACACAATAAAAAATCCCTTCGCTTCTTGTAAGCGCCAAAATTCCAAAAAAGATCGCACTGAGATAAAGATGAGAATATTTTCTCAATCTGTCTATCTTAAGCAAGCCAACTTTTGTTCCCTTTTCGCTGTCGTATCGATTCATGGCGCTTCTGACATTTTCGCTTCGGATATTATTTTCATAAGAGTTTTTGCCAAACTTTTCTCCTAAACCAAAATCATCTGGATACTTATTCTTAAAAACGGACTCGACGCTGTCATATATTTTCAATTCCAAAACCATGGAATGCTGATGTTCGAAAATATACATTTTTACTTTTTCGATAATATTTTTCTTTTTATCAACACACTTATTTATTTCCGCTACTTCATTGGATATGAAACTTGAAAAAAAATAAACGGCAATAAGAAGTATTATCGAAAACAACATGTTTGAATATTCGATGTACCCATGATCGACAATCATGGGTATGGTCGCAAAAATAAATGCCAATATCAACGATATGGTTTCATTAAATTTTTTCTTAAAGAAATTAAACACAAGAAAGATGCCTGAAGAATAAAAAATCGGAAATATCACTTTGACGAGATTTTCGTTTATACTTCCTGTCCATAAGTAAATCCATGTTTGGATTAAAGATAAAAAAGGAGGGTATGACATAGCCGAAAAATAATAGTCGTGTTTTACGAAAAAATCCAGCATGTTTTTATCAATGAAAAATGCCTTGGCTTTAAGGCTCCAGCAGGAAATTGCATCCCAAAATCTTATGGGAAACAACAATGCAAAAAACAGTACGATAAGTATGTTTGCGATTATCATAATGATTAAAATGGGATTTATGATTCTGCCTGTTTTCTTGCTGTTTTTTATATTTTTTTTGAAAGACGAAATCCTTGAATCGATAACTGACTTATGTAGCGTGAGTTGTTCATAGTTTTGCTTGTCTTTTTTCTTTCTGCCGATTCTGCCCAGAAAATTTACGTTTTCGATATTTGAATCCAAAAAACCAGAAACACTGGAAAGATTTCTCCTGTGCCTTATCATCAAAACCAATGAATAAACAAAAAACAGCAAACTGAAAACTACGATCTGTATCAAATCATAGTTGATTCCCAAAAGTGAAACCACGATCAAATAAATAGCTGCGATAAGAGCTCCCAGATAAAAACTTATGATCGCCATCAAAGTTCGCCCATAAATTATTCTATATCTGTGATAAGCTTCGGATTCGCTTGCCGCATTTCTTGATTTAATCAGTAACAAATAAGAAAATGGGTAGCCTATAAAGAATAACGATGATAAAGCCAAAATCAATTTTATTATGCTCAAAAACATTTTTTAAGCTTCTTTTTTTGTTTCTTTTTGATTAAATTATTTGTTGTTTCATACAAATAATTTAGTTTTAAATGCCGCTTTCGAATTAAGCTATATTTTGCCGTCTTCAAACAAGTCATACTCAAACGTATTTTAAAAAATAAATCAACTTGAATATTTAATTTTAATGGATTATCATATTAATATTAATATTAATATTTATGTTAATGTTAATATTAACTTATTTAAGAGCTATTTGCAAAGTAAATCAAAAACAAATTAAAAAAATAACGGAGAAAAAATTGGATAAAGAAAGGACAAACGTTCTTCTTGATAAGGATATGATGATTTCCCTCAAAAATTTAGCAAGGCTCGAAGGAAAATCCGTTACGCTGCTTGTCAGAGAAGCAATAGCAGAATATTTGTCCGGCCATTTAATAAAAAATGAGTTTGGAATAATAGGAATAGGTAAAAGCGATATCGACACAGACAATCGAAATAATATAAATAAGCAATCCGATAGTTTAAAAAAGTAAAACATTTTTGATTTTAGTTTATAAAATTTTAAAAATTTAAAATCAGCCAAAGAAGGAACAACTGATAGTTTTAATCGATACAAGTTTTTTGATTGCAGCAGTTGACAGAAGCAGCAAGCATCATCAAAAAGCTG
>JAQUMQ010000147.1 GCA_028718045.1 Actinomycetota bacterium | reverse complement strand
AGGTATTGACCGAAACGATAATGAAAATAATGCGGATAATGAAAATAATGTAGATGATGAAAATACCGGGTCGAAAGAAGAATCAGCCGGAAAAGCTACTTATTTATTTAAAATATCCGACAAGGTCGATCATTCAGATCCTAAAAACACTAAAAACCTTGGATCCGAAATTGACCTATTGATCAAAAAAATAAACAAAGCCATGATAAGCATAAACTTCAGAAGAGAACCGATATACATCAAAGAAGATGATCTTTATGATCCGAAAAATGCCAAATATAAATTTGCTATTGCAAAAATCCCTGAATTAGGGGAACTTCGCAAAAGGTTTATAGGAAGGGCAATACATTTGAACATGCAATCATGGAAAAGCAGTATCGAAAAATTGCTATGTCAAGATAATTCTTCAAATTGTCGATAATGCTCATGAAAGATGTTTTAAAAGGGTGCTTCAGAAAGACTTGTCAAGAGGATGAGCAAGAGGAACATGATTTGAAATTTTCACGCACGGTATGCATGATAAATACATATAAAAAAAGGAGAAGATAATGCCAGGATATAAAATACCCTGCAGGTATTGCGGAAAGGTGATTCCGCCTGAATCTAATGTATGCCCGATTTGCGGAAAATCGAATCCCATTTTTCTAAGATGTCCCAGATGCAAAGATTTGATTGAAAAAGGCTGGGTAAATTGTCCAAGCTGCGGGTTGAGTCTTAAAGTTACATGCCCAAAATGCAAAGTCGAGACTTTTTTTGCGGATTATTGTGATAAATGCGGGTCAGCGCTTACGGTGGTTTGCCCCAATCCTAAATGCAGGTTTGAACAGCCGCCGGTTAGCGACAAATGCGTTAAATGTAAAAAACCTTTAAACATACAGCAGAATGAGCAGCCTAAAATAAATAAAACTTAACCGGGATTGTAAGGTTATATATAAGCATATTTTATTTATGTTATTTATGTTTATATTTTATGTAGCTGTGTTTTTTTAATTAATAAATTTTTTATTGACAAATTTTTATTTTTTCATTTGTTTTTATGAACTTCGTAAAGTAATTTGTAATTAGGGATCGATATTTTTATAATTTGGTATTATTTTTATAAAACAGCTTTAAAAGAAATGGCAATATATTTGGATATTTAATTTTTTGCCTTGGCTAAAAATTTAATTTAAGATAAAAGTCGGTAAATTTATAAGGGGGTTTTAATAATGTCAATGCAAGGATTTTCAGATAATTATGAAGATAACAGCACCGAGCAAGGATTCCAGTTTACATTTTTCTGTGATTCTTGCCGTGAGGGATATAAGACAACATTCATACCATCGAAGAGTCATAAGAAAGGACGTTTTTTTTCAGGTTTAGGACAGGCTATCTCGGTGGGAGCATCATTGTTTGGGAAGGACAGCATCGGATATGATGTGGAAAGAGGCGCGGATATAATAGGTCAAAGGTTCGAAGGGATGACTGCCGAATGGCATAAAGAACATGAAGCGGCTTTTATGGTAGCTCAAAATGAAGCAAAAGGTTATTTTCACAGATGTCCCAAGTGTAAAAACTGGGTTTGCGATAATGACTGGAATGAACAGGAAGGCTTGTGTGTCGACTGTGCTCCCAGGGTCAATGTGGAAGTTGCTGCAGCAAAAGGGAAAAAAATGGTGCAGGATATTGAAGCCAAAGCACAGGGAACCACGGTATTTAACGGCGAAATCGAAAGCAAGCAAACTTTATGTCCCAATTGCGGAAAACCTGCCGGTCAGGGCAAATTCTGCAACAATTGCGGAACCCCGCTTTCGATGATCAAATGTTCAAGATGCGGAGCAAAAAATCAAGCCGGGGCAAGATTTTGCGGAGAATGTGGCAATAATCTGGTTTAGTTTTTTTAAGGAAATATTTTAATCTTATCGATTAAAGGGCGCTAAATTTAACAATAAATCGAGATATTTTTTGGATTGACTTGACATGATATGGCGGGTGATAAATTGGCAGTAAAAATCTGTTGCGGAAATGCTGGATCGGTTGCGATACAAAGCATTGTGTATGTAATATTTAATAAATTTCTGATGAATAAATAAATTCCAAATCGGTTTTTATTTGAACAAAGCTTGGAAATCTTCTTAATTTAACACTCTTGGCTGGTTATTCATCAGAAATCAATAAGCAAGAATGGCAATTCAAATGGAAACTATAAGTGAAAATAACTTCTTTGCTTCCGAAAATCCTATTTATTACCATATTGTGGAAAATATAAAAGAAGGAATCTTAGTCGTAAACAAAGATCTCAAGTTGACTTTTGCCAATAGGAAATTTCTAAAAACATATTCTTATGATTTTGAAGATATTGCCGGAAAATCCTTGTCCGGCATCTTTGGAAAGAAAGATAATTACTCGTGGAAAAAAATTATTCGGAATATCGAAAAACTTCCAGATGCCGTTACTGATTTTTCAATCAAGCGCAAGGATAAAACAAGTTGCTTGGTAAAAATTTTGATATCTTCGCTGATAGACGATAAAGGCTATTTCGATGGTGCGATAATACTGATAAGAGATATTACCAAAGAAAAAAAAGCTGAAGAAAAAATAAAATATTTTGGATTTCATGACATTATAACGGGACTTTATAACAGAGCTTACTTTGAAGAGGAATTGAAAAGGCTTAACAACGAAAGATATTATCCTTTAAGTATAATTATAGGCGACCTGAATGGATTTAAGCTTATAAATGACGTTTTCGGCCATCTGAAGGGTGATGAAATGCTAAAGAAAGTGGCTGATATTTTAAGGAATTCTTGCAGAAAAAGCGACATAATTGCAAGATATGGAGGAGATGAATTCGTGGTACTGCTTCCCAAAGCTGATAAAAAAGCTCTCGAAAACATTACGGGTAGGATAAAAAAAGCATGCAGAGAATTAAATTCACAAAATTCATTTATCACTATTTCGATTGGTACGGCAACAAAATATGATTACGATAACGACCTGGATGCTTTATTGATAGAAGCTGAAAGCGCGATGTATAATCAGAAAATAGATGAAAGCAGGGAAGCAAAAGACCTGATATTTGCTCATTTAAAGAAAAGTTATCAGGAAAGAAGAAAAAAAATAAAAGAGGATTTAAACAACGAACTTATTATGGCCGACAGGCTTGGCAAATCCCTTAACCTAAACAAAAAAAGCTTAACGGAACTCAAGCTTCTTATAAAATTGCATGATATAGGAATGGTTGTGATACCCGAAGAAATCATAAACAAACCAGGCTTTCTTACCGCAAAAGAAAAGAAATTGGTTCAGAAACACTCGGAAGCCGGTTACAGAATTGCAGAATCCAGAAGCAATGTTGCCGTTATTGCCGACTCGATACTTCATCATCATGAAAATTGGGATGGCACGGGCTACCCAAAAGGACTTAAAGGTACGGAAATACCTTTGCTTTCACGTGTGGCAGCTGTCGTAAACGCATATGATGCAATGATAAATGACAGACCTTACAGAAAAGCATTATCTGAGGAAAAAGTAAAAAATGAGCTTAAAAAATCCAGGGGGAAACAATTCGACCCGTTTCTCATAGATTGCATACTGCATTATTTGAATTTCTGATTTTTTTAAAGCAATTCATGTTTTTAAAATTTATTTTTTTATGGGAGCAATAAGTGACTGCAAATCAAAAGGATTTTTATATATCTTGTATTAACGCTGCCATAGACTTTATCGAGAATAATATCGGCAAAGATTTAAAGTTGGACAATATCGCCAAAGCCGCAGGTCTTTCCACGTTTCATTTTCATCGCATATTTAAATCCTTTATGAATGAGAATTTAAATAATTTTGTCAGAAGGGTACGTGTTGAAAAGGCTGCAACGATGTTATTTGCCAATTGCGATTATTCTATTACAAAAATCGCATATCTGAGTGGTTTTTCAAGCTCTCAGTCGCTGGCAAGAGAATTCAGAATTTTTTTTGATACCACGCCAAAAAAGTACCGAGAAAGCAAAATCCGATACAGAAATAGCAAGAACGGAAACGCTTGCAATATAAACTTTTATTATCATGATGATAAGAAACGGCCGTATTTTTATTATAATTTGACAGGGAGTATCAACATGAAAGTAGAAGTCAAGACATTTCCGGATACGACTCTTGCCTATATTCGGCACATAGGTCCTTATAAGGGGAATCCGGCATTATTTGAGGAATTGTTTAATAAGTTATGTACCTGGGCAGGTTCAAGAAATCTTTTGACAAAAGATACCGATTATTACTGTATTTATCACGACGAACCTGAAGTAACTGATGAATCTAAATTGAGGATGGATGTTTGTTTGAATGTTCCCAAAGATACCGAAGTTGGCGGTAATATCGGCAAGCAAATGATAAAGGGCGGACAATATGCAGTTGTAAGATGTACGATAAAAGATCCAAAAGAATACGAGAAATACTGGTCCGAACTTTATAAAAACTGGCTTCCCTCGAGCGGTTACCAGTTAGATAACAAGCCGCCATTTGAAATGTATCCATCGGATTGCAAGAAAGAAAATGACGAAATGATAGTGGATATTTGTGTGCCGGTTATTCCTGTATAGCTTATTTAAACATGGATTGAATAATTCAGGGCACTATAAATAACGGTGCCCTGTTACGGAGCTTGTTCTTGATATAATAAATTGCTTTTCATAAAGTTTCATACGAAACCGGCTTATCATTTGCATAGACTGCGTACCGCACATTATGTTAACTTCTGTTTTTTAAAACATATCGCGATTTTTAACTCATATCTGATAT
>JAQUMQ010000146.1 GCA_028718045.1 Actinomycetota bacterium | reverse complement strand
CACCCCAATATAATCACACATCTTTTTTTCAAATTCCTGAATCTTCGGACCAATACTCAAAAATCTGGTCCTCATCACTGCTACTACAGCTTCAATATCTTTTTCCACAATATCCGGACTGGATAAGGGTACTTTTACTTCCATATAAGACTCCATTTCTATAAAACATTAAAGATTCTTATTATTTTTTTCTTTCATAATTATATTTTTCTCAATTTTTTTATAGTTTTTTCTAATGAATCTAAATCGCTTACATTATAAATTTTTGATTTTGCCAAAATCTGCTTTGTTAATTTCTTTAAAACATCACCGGGGCCAACCTCGATAAAGCAATCTACTCCATCTTTTTTCATTTTCTCTATAATTTCTAACCATCTAATAGGATGGGTCATTTGTTCAATCAATGCTTCTTTTATATCTTTTGCTTGGTTAACATAATTGGCGGTATAATTACATATTAATGGTATTTTTGGATTTCTTATCTCAATATTTTTTATATAATCTTCTAATTCATTTTTTGCTTTTTTCATCAAGGAAGAATGAAAAGGTGCACTCACTTTTAAAGGAACAACGCTTACTTCTTCATCTTTTTCTCCTAACCTTATTAACTCCTGCAAAGGTTTATTCTCTCCACTTACTACAATCTGGTATGGGGAATTAAAGTTAGATATTTCAAGCATTCCAAACTTTGAAGCGGATTGTATCATTTCGTATACTTTACCTTTATAAAAACTAATCATGGCTACCATCGATAAAGAATTCACATTTACCTCTATTTCCTTCTGTATAAACTCTCCCCGCTTCCGGACCAATCTTACGGCATCCCTAAAATCAATAGATGATGCTGCTACCAGAGCAGAATATTCCCCTAAACTATGGCCGGCAACCACTTCAGGTTTTATACCTTTATTCAGCAAGATTGTATATAGCATCGCGCTCACGATTAAAATAGCAGGTTGTGCATTATCTGTTCTGGTTAGTTCTTCTTCAGGCCCATTCAAGCATAATTCTTTTATATTTATATTCTCATTTTCAAGTGCTTTATTTGCTTCTTTAATTAAATATTCAGTTTCTTCGCTATATCCAAATAATTCCTTCCCCATCCCAATCTCTTGAGATCCTTGGCCTGGAAATAAAAAAGCAATTTTTTGCATAATTATAGTCCTCAAATTTCTAACTGATTAGTATTGTTTTGATTTTATTCCATAAAATCTATAATATCTTTAGCAGTCTCAAAACCTTTAATATCTTTTGCAGAAAGTTTTTTCCCAAATTCATCATCTAAAATAGCAATTAATGATATCTTTGCCATTGAGTCCCAACTCTCTAATTCAGATAATTTCGTATCTTCCTTCAGCTCCCCTACGTCTAATTCAAGCATATCTTCAAGTAAAGCTAATTTTTCACGATTTGTCATAAAAAGTTATTCCTTTCTTTATTTTTTATTTTAATTATACATATTTTTACTTTACTATCACTATGAAGTAGCCCCACTATCGATTACCCAGCCAGTTCCAGTAATAATTCTAGAGCAGTCACTTAAAAGATATATAATCGCATTAGCAATATCAACTGGCTCTCCAATTCCAAGCGAATAAATAGAAAAACGAGAATCGCCCAAATTCTTTCCAGTTTTGTTTTTATATCCTTCATACATTTTTGTTTTAATCATGCTAGCAACTATACTATTAATTCTAATCTTTTTTTCAGATAGCTCTTTAGACATAGAACGAATTGCTCCATCCATTGCTGCTTTTGTTGCACTATAAGCCAATTGTCCTTTAAAACCTTTTACTCCAGCAATGGATGATATTCCAACAATACTCAAATTATTTTGGTAGTTCCCTTTTTTACTGATACATCTACATAACTCAACAAAACTATAAAAATTTATAAGCATCATATCGTGTAAATATTCATATTTGGTCATCTTTAATGGACGTACACTTGATATACCTGCACAATGTACAAAACCATCTAATGCACCATCCATGGTCACAATTTCTTGAATAAGACCTTCTATCCCATCTATCTTTTTCAAATCATAACTATACCAGGAATGGTTATTACCTTCCGTTTTATCCATAACTTTTTGTAATTTTTCTTCATCTCTGGCAATCATTATTACTTTAGCTCCAAATTTACTTGCCAAGATCGCTGTTGCCTTCCCAATACCATCAGAAGCTCCCGTTATTAAGATATTTTTCCCTTGTAACCCCATATCCATTTTAACCATGTTCCACCCCACCATCTTTGAAATAATCATCTGTTGTAATAATTGGTAATATATTATTTACTTCTATTTTTGCTGTAACAATCCCCCAGGAAAGGCCTACCCCAAAGCCGCACATAAAAATATTTTTTACTCCAGAATCAGTATATTCGCCGTATTTATCGACTAAAGTTAATGGAATAGAAGTCACACTGGTATTGCCATATCTATCCATTGAAATGGGCATTCTTTCCAAAGGTATTTTTACTTTCCTGGCAATCTGTTTTAATATATAGAGATTGGCTTGATGAAAAACAAAACTATCATAATCATCAACTACTTTATTATTTTCTAATAAAAATTCCTTTATTAATTCTGGTACTTCATTTATAGAGAAAATAAAAATATCCGTTCCATTCATGTATGTTTCGTAATAAGACCGGATATTGCCATCAGGCCATAAAAATCTATCTTTGGGAACATTCATATTCCGATAAGCACCAGCTGGTTTAATAAGTGCTTTAAACCTGTTTCCGTCTGACCTAAAATGATAGGATAATTGATCTTCTTCATTATTACTTTTTTCCAGTAATGTTGCTGCACCACCATCACCAAATAACATTGCTGCAGATTTGTCTTCTGATGATACCCCTTTTGTTGAAGTGTCCCCAACCAAAAGCAATGCTCTCTCAATATTTGATTGTTTCATCAGAGATGCGACTATATTAATGCCATAAACATACCCTGAGCAACCCAAGTTTACATCAAAACACAGACAATCTTCAGATAAACCTAATCTATTCTGCAACACAAAAGCAGTGGCAGGCATTCGGTAATCCGGTCCTTGGGATACAAAAATAAGAGCTCCAATACTTTTTTCATTAATTTTTTTAACCTGGAGTAATGATTTTGCAGCTACAAAAGCTAAATCCGAAGCAGTTTCTTTTTCATTACTTTTATATATGCTATTTACACCAGTCATTTTTACAAATTTGTTTACAGACTCCTTGCCAAATTGTTGATACCAGTCTTTTATATCTTTTTTATTATTTGGTACAGCACAAGCTATACCTTTTATTAATATTCCTTTAAAAATTCCTTTTGCCATTTTTCCCTCAAAATTTATTACCATGTGGAATGAAACCATCTTCATAATAATCATCAGTATGTATAACCGGCAATATATATTTAGTTTCCATACACACATCTGCTATGCTCCAGGATAAGCCAATTCCAAAACCACTTAATAGAAATCTTTTTTCACTATTTTCCCTTTTAATTGATTGTGATTTTAAATAAGATAGAGTAAGAGGTATAGATGTACTGCTGGTATTTCCATATTCTTTCATTGATATAGGTATTTTTGACATATCTGCTTTAAGCTTTTTACCTATTTGCCTTAAAATATATTCATTTGCCTGGTGTAGAACAATATAATCATAATTTCCCTGACTGCAACAATTCTCTTCTAAAAATCCTTTAATATATTTTGGGACTTCTAATATTGAAAAAGCAAATACATCCTGTCCATTCATAAAAGTATCATGGTCAGATCGGATATTCCCATCAGCCCACGCAATTCTTTTTGTAGAAGCATTAAGATTCCGAAAACCCCCTGCAGGAACAATTATCTTTTTAAACCTTTCTCCAAAACTTTTAAATTTAAAGCTCATTGGTTTTACACTAATATCTTTTTCTACCAGGGTTGCCGTTCCACAATCTCCAAATATCATTGAAAGGGAACGATCCAAAGGTGATATTCTCTTGCTTGGTGTCTCAGCAACCAAGAGCAAGCCTTTTTGAACATTACTATTAATCAAAATAGATGATATTGTAAATAATCCACTCACATAACCAGAACAACCTAAATTAATATCAAAACAAAGACATTCTTCCGACATACCAAGTCTATGATGTAAGACATAGGCGGTTGCTGGCAAACGATAATCAGGTGTCTGGGTAATAAAAACTAAAACATTAATACTGCTAACGTCTATATTATTGTTTTCTATTAAATGTTTAGCTGCTGCAAAAGCTAGGTCAGAGGCTGCTTGTTTTTCATGAGATCTGTATACTGATTCAACCCCTGTCTTTGCAATAATTTTATCGACTGCCTCTTTTCCAAAATCATTATACCGATCAATAGAGGCAACCCTGTTAGTAGGCAAAGCACAGGATATACCCCGAATAGCTATTCCGCTGATTTTTCCCTTAGTCAAATTATTGATTTGATCTTTTTGATTCATATCCTTACAATCCTTGCAGGATTTCCAAAAACTTTTTTGTTTTCTTTAATGTTTCGGATAACTACACTGCCTGCACCAATATACACATCATCCCCTATTAATTTTCCAGGAACAATAGTTGCATTGCTACCAATAAATACTCTCTTCCCAAGTTTTGTTTTACCGCCAATACCACAATGGGATGATATTGTTGTATAATCCCCGATATTCGTATCGTGTCCAATGCTTGAAGCAAGGATAGTAACAAAATTCCCGACTTTTGTATTAACAGTCAATACTGACCTGGGGCACATAATCAATCCTTCACCAATCTTATTAA
>JAQUMQ010000145.1 GCA_028718045.1 Actinomycetota bacterium | reverse complement strand
GTGTGCTCTTCCGATCTAATCCGATATTGTTATTACCGAAATAGGAGGAACAGTAGGGGATATCGAAAGCCTGCCTTTTCTTGAAGCAATAAGGCAGTTCAAAAAAGAAATTGGGAAGGAAAACGTTTTATATATACATGTCACATATGTGCCTTATTTAAAGACGAGTGACGAATTAAAAACCAAACCTACCCAGCATAGTGTCAAGGAATTAAGAAGTATAGGAATTCAGCCAGATATAATAATTTGCAGAAGCGAAAATCCCATAAACGAAAGTATAAAAAGCAAGATCAGCTTATTTTGTGATATAGAAAAGGAAGCAATAATAAGCGCGATCGACGCAAAACATTTATATGAAATCCCTTTAAATTTAAGAGCGGAAAATCTCGACGAAATAGTGCTGTCTATGTTGAATCTGAAGTGCTCGGAAGCTGATTTAAAGTCATGGGAAAAAATAGTTAATACTCTTCATAATTTAAAGGGTAAGGTCGTTATCGGAATAGTAGGCAAATATACAAATTTAAAAGATGCGTATATAAGCATTGTCGAATCTTTAAACCATGGAGGTTATTTTCATAACGTAAATGTTGAAATCAAATGGATCAACTCGGAAATTCTTGATGAAAGTTTCAATGGCAATGAATTGTTTTGCGATGTTCATGGCATTCTCGTTCCGGGAGGATTTGGTATAAGAGGTATAAATGGCAAGGTTAAAGCAATTAAATATGCAAGAGAAAACGAAATTCCCTTTTTTGGTATTTGCCTTGGGATGCAATGCGCGGTAATTGAGTTTTCAAGAAATATAATAGGTTTAAAAGATGCAAACAGTTCCGAGTTTGATTTTAAAACGAAAAATCCGGTAATAGATATAATGCCTGATCAGAAAAATATCAATAATAAAGGCGGAACAATGAGACTTGGAAAGTATCCCTGCAGGCTGAAAAAAAACACAAAAGCTTATAATGCATATAAAGAAGAATTCGTTAGTGAAAGACACAGGCACAGGTTTGAAATAAATAATGACTATAGAAATATTCTTGAGAAAAATGGGATGATAATTTCGGGAATTTATCCTGATAAGGATCTGGTTGAGATTATTGAAATCAAAAATCATCCATGGTTTGTAGGAGTTCAGTTTCATCCTGAATTCAAATCAAGGCCGGATAGACCGCATCCTTTATTCAGAGATTTTATTGCAGCTTCCATAAAAAACGGAACACTTTTTTAATGTTTCTTTATTCTTGATATTTTTTTATTCAATATTATTTGCTAGAAAATAAATGGTTCGATAAATGAAAAAATGCTTTAGAAAGATAGTTATTGCTCTTGGAATTTTTACCATGATTTTTGTTATAGTTTTTTCTCCGTTATTATATTATGTTTTTAATTTGAATTTTTATGTAAAGCTTTATGAGAAAAATGAAGTATTTAACGTCATTGACAAACAGGATGCAGTTAAATTAACCAAAGATATTTTTAATTTTTTAAAATACAATCAGAAATTTAACAAATTTACACTAAAAAACGATCTCCCGTATTTTACAAATGACGAAATAAGTCACTTAAACGACGTAAGAATTCTGTTTAATAAGATATTTTTTTCATATTATATATGCTTAGGTTTGTCGGTATTTTTTTTAATGATATTGTTTGAAAAAAATATAAAAAATTATCTCAAAAATATCTCGTTGTTGTTGATATTGCCATCCGTGATATTAATAATAATGCTTGCTATGCTTTACGTTTTTGGTCGGAAATTTTCTTTTTTGTTTGATAAATTTCATTTGATATTTTTCCCTCAGGGAAATTTTGCTTTTCCCGAAGATTCAACTATGATTAAATTACTGCCTTTGAATTTTTTTAACGATTTTTTCGTAAGGCTTGTTATTTCGGCAGCTGTTATTTCAATGATTTTTATTGCAATAGGAATCGTTTTATGTATGATTTCAAAAAAAATTCATAAAAATACTAACATAGGTGAAAATATTGAAAGAGTACGATTTTAAGTCCAATAAGGAAAATTTTCTTAAAAGCTTTTTTGATGTATTGAAGATAAACAGCATGTCCAAAAATGAGTTGGAATTGTCAGTTTATGTAAAAAATAAGCTAAAAAAACTTGGCATCGATGTCCTGAGCGATGATTGCGGCAAAAAGTTTGGAGGTAATACCGGAAATTTAACGGCAAAGTATGTACCAAAAAATATAAATGATAATCCTCCCATTTTTTTAAATGCTCATCTTGATACGGTGAGATACGACGGATTCTGTATTTCTCCTGTTATGGTTGGAGACAAGATAGTAAATGAAAATAAAAATTGCATCCTGGGAGCCGATGACAAAGCTGCGGTTTGTGCTATTTTAGAAGCTTTGGAGTTTTTGGTTAAAAACAATATAGAAACGGGAATAATTTACATTGTATTTACTGTCGGTGAAGAAATTGCATTGTTTGGTTCAAGATATATTGATATGAGCGGCATTGACGCAAAATACGGTTTCGTATTTGATGCCGACGGTGACATTGGGACAATTATAAACAAAGCTCCATTTCATAACAGAATAAATATAAAAATTATCGGTAAAGCATCTCATGCGGGAGTTTCTCCTGAAAAGGGAATAAATTCGATAAAATCAGCGGCGCTGGCGATATCGAATATAAAAACGGGAAGATTGGATGAGGAAACGACATGCAATATAGGAGTTATAAGGGGAGGGATTGCCACAAATATAATTCCCGAAATAACTGAGATAGAATCCGAGGTAAGAAGCATTGATGAAAAAAAACTTAATAAGGTAAGCGATGAATTAATTTGTGAATTTAAAAAAACGTCTTCGATTTTGGGTACGAAATTGGAATACGAAATACTTAGAGAATATGATGGCTATGAAATAAAGCAAGACACTATTCCTGTAAAAATAGCAAGTTATGCAATAAAAAAACTCGGAATTTCCCCAACTATGAAAACAACGGGGGGAGGCAGCGATACAAACAATTTTAATTCAAAGGGAAAGCAAGTCGTAAATTTAAGCTCAGGTATTGAAAATTGCCATTCTAATGAAGAATTCATCAAAGTTTCCGAGCTTTCAAAGTTAATAAAATTAATAATCGAAATATGCAGGTTCAAAAAAGAGGAAATATGATTGAAAATCTGGAAGAAAAAACGGTAAGTACGAAAAAAATTTTTGACGGAAAGATAATAAAATTGTTCTATGACAAGGTCATGCTACCTAACAATAAAATAGCTACGAGAGAAAAAGTATGGCATCCAGGTGCCGTTGCCATTGTTCCTGTCACAGAAGAAAATGAAGTTTTATTGATAAAGCAATTCAGGTATCCAGTCAAGGAAGTGTTGATAGAAATACCGGCAGGAAAATTGGATAATTGCGAAACTCCGATGGATTGCGCCAAAAGAGAACTGCATGAAGAAGTCGGAGCTATAGGAGGTAAACTTATCCATATGTCATCCTTTCATACAACTCCTGGTTTTTCGAGCGAGTTTTTACACTTATACCTGGCAATAAATTTTAAAAGAAAACAAAACAATCCTGACGAGGATGAGTTTTTGCAAATAATCAAAATCCCTCTAAAAGTTGCCATCAACTGGGTTTTTGAAGGAAAAATCAAGGATGCTAAAAGCATAATAGGAATATTGATGACAAACGCATATTTAAAAAATAATTATAATGATAATGATCTGAACAACGAAATTGAATAATAACACGCATAATAAAAAAAACAATAAGTATGAAAATGAAGATGACTTGCATGATTTGGACTCAATGATAACAAGTTTTACTGATTATTTGAGGTTTGAAAGACGTCTTTCGACAAATACGATTAAATCTTATAACAGAGATTTGCTTGTATTTAAAAAATATATTTATAGTAACGAAAATATATGCCCGCTTGATCTAAATCGTGAAAAAATATTATTGTTTTTGGAACATTTATATAAGGAAAATTATTGCGAATCCACGGTTTCAAGAATGCTGTCGACGCTTAGAACCTTTTATAAGTTTTTGCTGATAAAAGGAGATGTCAAAAAAAATTCTTTTATAGAAATCGAAAATCCCAAAATGCCAAAAAAAATAATTAAAACAATGGATGAAGATCATGTGAAAGATTTTCTTGACAGAATACCGCACTCGTTAAAATTGGAAGTAAGAGATAAAGCGATGTTTGAGCTTATTTATTCATCGGGAATGAGAGTCAGCGAAATTATAAATTTGAAATTAACCGATATAGATTATGAAGAAAACCTGATTAGGTGTATCGGCAAAGGAAATAAGGAAAGAATAATTCCCATCGGTAAAAGTGCTATATACTACCTTGATATTTATATAAAATCGGCAAGATTTAAACTGCAAAACAAAAAGAATAAAAAATCATCCGAGTTTGTTTTTCTCAATAAGAACGGCTCGGGGATTTCCAGACAAGGTTTTTGGAAAGTATTAAAAAAGTATGAAAAAATTTTTAATTTAAATAAAAGAATTTACCCGCACCTATTCAGGCACAGCTATGCAACGCATATGTTGGAAAGGGGAGCGGATTTAAGAGTAGTTCAGGAACTTCTTGGGCATAGCAGCATATCGACAACGGAAATATATACTAATATAAATAAAAAGTTTATTAAAAATTCTTATTTCAAGCATCATCCGAGAAGCAAGAAGTCCTGATGCTTAAACTCATAAAATTTTTATGGCTTCAGCGTTATTTTTACAGATAAGCATTATTATAATTTTAATTTCAGTTAAAAATTTGTATAATTTTCAAAATTAATGTA
>JAQUMQ010000144.1 GCA_028718045.1 Actinomycetota bacterium | reverse complement strand
TGGATTTTATAATAAATAAAAATAACGGGATGAATAAAATTTATACTATGGGTCCAATGATTCATAATCCCAAGGTTATAGAGAACTACAAGAAAAGAGGGGTTTGTGTCCTTAGCAATATTAGCTCGTTAAAACCGGAAGATATAGTTGTAATAAGATCTCACGGTGTCGCACCGGAAATCATAAGTATTCTTAAAGAAAAAAAAGCAAAGATAGTCGACGCAACATGCCCTTATGTATTAAAAGTACACAACCTTGCAAAACACTTAAGCGAAAAAGGATATTACATTGTATTGACAGGAGATAAAAATCACCCTGAAGTAATTGGAATAGCTGGCAATATCGGAAATAAGAACTATGTAATTGTTGATTCTGTTGAAGAATCGGCAAAGATAAGTCCGCAAAAAAAAATTGCGGTACTTTCGCAGACAACACAGACATATGAAAATTTTAAGATTATTTCAAAAGAAATTGCGGGAAAAGTCAAAGATGAGGTTTTAATTAAAAACACTACGTGCAAAGCTACTGAATTAAGACAAAAAGAAGTTGCCGATATCGCAGGAAAAGCAGATATCATGATTATAGTAGGCGGAAAAAACAGCGCAAATACGACTCATCTTGCGGAAATTTCAAAAAATATACAAACAAAAACTTATCACATAGAAGATGCTGGCGATTTAAAGCAAGAATGGTTTAAAAATGTTAAAGTAGCTGGAATAAGTGGAGGTTCTTCGACTCCTCGTGAAGATATTAAGGAAGTTGGGAAGATTATAAAATCATTCTGACATGCCGTTTTCCGTAAACACATAAGAAAAAATGAAATAAGAAATGAAAAAATGCAAAAACAAGTGTATTTTTTGCTTTATAGATCAACTTCCTAAAAATTTGAGGCCTTCGCTGTATATAAAAGATGATGATTATGTCGAATCGTTTAAGTTTGGTAATTTTATTACCTTGACAAACTTAAATAATAGAGATATCGATAAAATCATAAAATATAATCTCTCTCCGTTATACGTTTCGTTTCATAGTGCAGATAAAAAAATAAGAGAATATATTTTCGGAATAAAAAACAATGATAGATCAATTGAATTTTTAAAGATTCTTGACGAGAAAAAGATAGAAACAAACATGCAAATCGTACTTTGTCCAAGAGTGAATGACGGTACCGATTTAATGAATACTCTTAATTTCTTAAGAGTTAACTTCAAAAATATTATTTCGATAGGAATTGTTCCGGTAGGTGTCACAAAATTTAATAAAAACTCTGATATTTCTTCGTTTAATAAAGAGAGTTCTATAAATCTTATAGAATCTATAAAAGAGTATAAAAATAAGAGTTTCAAGAACAATATTTTTTTATCTGACGAATTCTATATAATGGCAAAAAGAGATTTTCCGGAAAGTAAATTTTACGGAAGCTATCCTCAAATTGAAAATGGTATAGGGCTTTGCAGAAATTTTACTGACGACATCAGAAATTTCATTGCAAATTTAAATAAAAATAGTCTCAAAAAAAGTGATTCGATATATAGATTAAAACCGAGCAATAATTATGATAATTTTACCGGTACAAAGGAAAATATTAAAAAAAGTATACTCGTATTGACCTCAGAATACTTTTATAAAACGATGAATGATTGCATGAATGAGTTGGCAGCTTTTTCCAGAGATAAAAAATTAAATTTAAACATTAAAGTAAAATATGTAAAAAATGAATTTTTTGGAGGCAACGTAAAAGTTTCAGGTTTGCTAACTTACAGTGATTTCAACAATATTTTTACCGGAAACACTAATTTTAAGAAAAAAGAACTCAACGATTATGATAAAATATTAATTCCGAAAAACATATTCAACAACGAAGGACTGACTTTGGACAATAAAACAAAAAAAGACTTTAAAAATATATATACAAATATAAAATTTATCAATACGGACGGAAAATCACTTCTGAAGGAGATCATTTTTAAATGAAAAATGGTTTGGCTGTAGTTTCTGTAATTGGGAAACCTAATATTGGCAAATCAACACTCATAAATAGAATTTGCATAAGCAGAGATGCTATTGTTCATGAAGAGCCTATGATTACAAGAGATAGAAAATACTACAAAGCAAACTGGAATGACAAATATTTTTATATATTAGATACCGGAGGAATCGATTTTAAACCAATCGATAAATTATCTGTGCAAATAGTTTTGCAATCCAAAAAAGCCATAGATGAAGCGGATTTGATTGTTTTTCTTGTTAATTTAAAAGAATCCCTGTCAAGCACGGATGAAGACATCTCAAAGCTTATAAGAAAAACAAATAAGAAAATTATTTTTGCAGGCAACAAGTGGGATTCAGACAAAGGAAATTATTTTACCGAAGATTATCTTAAGCTTGGCTTTGGATATCCCATAAAAATTTCTGCTATGCACGGTATCGGAGTAGGTGATTTGCTCGACGAGATAGTGCAAAACATTAATGTTGAAAGTAACAACATAAAAATTTCTGAAGAAGAAATTATCCCAAGTATTTCTATTTTAGGTAAACCTAACGTCGGTAAATCAACTTTGTTTAACACACTCATCAATGAAGAAAGAGTTATAGTCAATGATATCGAGGGAACGACCAGAGACAGCATAGACAGTATCATTAAATTCAATAACAATGAATACAGGTTCATAGATACATCAGGTTTAAAGAAAGACAAAATTGTCGAAGAAGATTTGGAATATTACAGCAAGTTAAGAACAATAAAGACTATAGAAAAATCAGATATAGGATTGGTTCTTATAGACAGCACAAGCGAAGCATCGAGGCAGGATATTAATATTGTAGATACATGTCTTAAGAGTGGTACCAGCGTCATAGTCATATTCAGCAAGACGGACAAAGCAACAATTGAAGAAATTGATAATAATTTTAAAAAATTCGAAAAAAAACTTCGATTTGCAGACTATATCCCATTCTTAAAGGTAAGTGCTTTAACCAGAAAAGGGATGGCGGGAATTTTCAAAAATATTGATATGGTGCTGTCTGAAAGATCAAAATCCATAAGCGACAGTGATTTAATGTCGGTATTTAAGGAAAAAGAAAAAAATAGTTACATATATAAAGACAACAAAAAATATAAATTGAAATTTATAAGACAAATTGGAACCAATCCTCCTTATTTCATAGTATTTTCAAATATGGACATATATAGGATTGCCAACATTAAAAATTTTATAGAAAAAACAATAAGGCAGAATTTTGGTTTCACGGGAACACCCATAAATTTTAAATACAAATATTGAAATTGTTAAGTATTTAAAAGAATGAAATTTACTTGCATATAATATTAGTGTAATCCAATATATTAACAATATATATAATTCAATAAATTAACGTAAATGAGAATGCAAAATGAAAAATAAAACGTTACGGATTTTAATAATAGGAGCGGGTAGCTGGGGAACAACGTTGGCTTTTATGCTTGCTCGAAAGGGTTATGACATTAAAATATGGTCAAAAGAAAACGAAGTGATAAAAGATATAAACGAAAATAAAAAAAATTCCAGATATACCGCTGATATACTTCTTCCAACAAGTATTTTTGCTTTTGGAGACTCCGCGAAGGAGGGTATAATAAACGGAGATATTATCTTCGACATAATAATTTTTGCAGTTCCTTCCGTATATTTGAGAGAAGTATCAAATGGTTTCAATACGCTATTGAATAAATTTTCTGTAAATATCAAAGCTGTTGTAAACGCGGCTAAAGGTATAGAACCTAAAACCAATCTAAGGATGTCTCAGATTTTGTGCGAAACATTGCCCAGAACTTTAAAATCCAAGATTTCAACGTTATCCGGACCCAACATTTCATCAGAAATAATAAGAAAATTACCAAGCGTTTCAACTATAGCATCAGATAATGATGAAATTACACGATATCTGCAGCCGATCTTATCTACGGAATATTTCAGAGTATACACCAATGACGATCCGATAGGTGTCGAGATATGTGGAGCCATAAAAAATATTATAGCTATTGCTTCAGGAATTTCAGATGGGTTAGGTTTTGGCTCAAATACAAAAGCATCGCTTATAACCAGAGGATTGCATGAGCTGACAAAATTTGGAATGAAATTTGGGGCAAAAAAGGCTACGTTTTCAGGGGCTGCAGGTATGGGTGATCTGATTGCAACGTGCGTAAGCTCTAAAAGCAGAAACAGATCGGTCGGAGAAAGAATAGCAAAAGGAGAAAAATTAAAAGACATAGTAGAGAATATGTATATGGTTGCAGAAGGTATTGAAACAACAAAAGCAATTTATAACATGTCTGTAAAATTAAACATGGAACTTCCTATTACCAAATGCGTTTATGAAGTATTATATGAAAATGCTGATCCGCTAAATTCGGTAAAAGTATTAATGATGCGAAAATATAAGCCGGAATATTGATAATTTTTGATATAAACAAAAAATCATAAGAATGTTTTATATAAGCTTAAAGCTATAAGTTTTATATAAGCTTAAAATCATAATAATGTCTGGAAGCTTAAAATTTTTTATTTTTTTATCTAAGCCTTTACTAATTATTTTTATTAATTTAAAATTAGCTTAAATTTACGGGGCGTGGCGCAGTTTGGTTTAGCGCACCAGTATGGGGTACTGGGGGTCGGAGGTTCGAATCCTCTCGCCCCGACCAAAACCTTAAAGTATAAAGAAAACTTGTGGCCAGCTTTTAAAGAAATGGCATCGTTAATTAATTTATTGTAATATTCCTGTTAAATAATAAATATTTATAATATTTTAAGAAAATATTTA
>JAQUMQ010000143.1 GCA_028718045.1 Actinomycetota bacterium | reverse complement strand
CGGTTTATGGTGATAATGGATATGACTCACTTAATATGTTTGCAGAAACAGCAATATGGTGTTATGGCGGGGATCTTGGTGATTTCAATACAATGCAGGTAAAGGGTATTATCAATGGCGAGGGCTCAATTGCAGGTATTGAAGCATACAGGAAGTTATTCCTTTGCACACCTCCAGGACATGGGACTGCTTTTTACGAGGAAAATAATAACGTTTATCTAAGCGGTCTTGTTCCGATGGTATTTAACTATACTTCTACATTACCGGCCCTAACCAATAAGGAAACTAATCCTTATGCTGAAAATACCGGCTTCTTTATGACACCTCCAGGCAAAGGACCTGATGGGAAAACCTATCAGGGAACATCCCTTGGCGGCCAGGGTGCGAATATTGTTAAGTATTCAAAGAATCAGGATATAGCAATAGAATGGTTAAAATGGTGGTGTCTTGATGAAACACAAAAATTATATTCGACATATCCCGGTTGTTTTAATGGCTCTTATGCGATTATAGAGGATCCTGACTTTGCGACTGCTTCTCCGCTAAATCAGATTGCCATGGATTCGTGTGCTATTTTAAAAGACTGGTGGAACGTACCTGAATATGCACAAACAGTCAGATCGTTTGCAGATACAGTCGGAAAATATGTTATAGGAGGAGAAGGAACTGCGAAAGAGGCATTAGATAAAGTTGCCGAAGAATGGAATCAGGTTTTTGAAGAAGCCGGATATTATAAGTAAAACATTTTTTTAAATAACAGTAAAATGAATGCATGCCTTCAACATAAAAAAATGAAGGCATGCAGGAAAACGAATTTTAGTTTTTTACAGGAATAAAAATAAAAAATAATAAATTATTTTATTCAAAATAAAAAAGGTAAACTATGTTTAAAAAGGAAAAAAATACTGTTAGGGGAAATTCTTTTGAATATACGGGATTAAGAGATGTTACTATTTTAAGATTATTTGTCCTCCCGACAATTATATTATTGTTAGTCATTAATATTTTCCCTTTATTCTGGTCATTGTATTTAAGCTTTACGCGTTATTCTGTTTATAAAAGGGGGACACCTATTTGGATCGGAGTAGGAAATTATGTCAAGCTTCTTACGGATTCGAACTATTGGGCTCAGTTTTCCACAACTGCATACTATGTAATTATCGTTGTTGCCGTAGAGCTTATTTTAGGATTTTTACTTGCGTTTTTGCTACATCAAAAATTTAAAGCAAGATCTTTCTATATTACCATGCTTGCGGTTCCGATGATGATGTCACCCGCACTTGTTGGAATAACATGGAAGTATATATTTAACCCTAGCTGGGGAATAGTAAACTGGTTGTTCAGATTAGGTCAACTTGACTGGATTTCAAATCCAAAAATAAATCTTTATTCTACCATGATCGTTGATATATGGATGTGGACCCCATTTGTGATGCTTTTATCTGTTGCGGGATTATCTGCAGTTCCGGAATACCTTTATGAAGCTGCCGAGATTGATAGAGCCTCGGGATGGTTTAAGTTTTGGAATATAACTTTACCTATTTCTGCACCACTTCTCATTATTGCTCTTATATTTAGAACGATGGAAGCTTTTAAGACCTTTGATATTCCGATGAGCCTTACGGGTGTTGGTGCGATTTCTCCAAAATTAGTGGCATTAAGGTTATATGACTTGGCTTTTTATAGATGGGACACTGGATTATCATGCGCTATGGCATACATTATTTTATTTATAGTCCTTGCTGTCACAAATTTATATATCAGATATCTTAATAAGCTTAGAAAATAATAATTCTTTAATTTAATTATTATAAAAAAGGAATTTAAATGACTAATTTCAACAAAAAACGCAAATGTGTCCCAGTAATGCTGCAAATAGTTATTATTATCGTAATAATTATTTATATGCTTCCCGTTGTTTATATGGGAATAACATCTTTTAAACCTTGGCGTGTCGTTTTTAAGGTTCCGCCAACTTTTAATTTTAAACCCACGATTGCCAGTTTTGTTAGGCTTTTTTATCAAACTTCTGATTATCAGTCAGGGAAAGAACCTACAGCTGAAGAAATTGAACGCATGGATTGGAAAAATCGTCTTATGTGGGAGCAAACCAATCAGCAAATCGGTGGTATTAGCGAGGGTCCTGCGAGATTCTTGAATAGTTTCATAATAAGCATAGCGAGCACTGCCCTGAGTGTGTTATTAGGTACATTGACCGCATATGCACTATCTCGCTTTAGAATGAAAGGTAAAAATGATTTAATGTTTTTTATATTATCTACAAGAATGTTACCGGCAGTGGTTGTAACAATTCCTTTATTTCTTATGTTTAGATTCTTAAAACTAACCGATACTCATATCGGACTAATTCTTTTGTATGTTGCATTTAATGTGTCTTTTGCAATTTGGGTTATGAAAGGATTTTTTGATGATATACCTATAGAGTATGAAGAAGCTGCTTTAGTCGACGGATACACCAGAATGCAGACATTTAGAAAAATAGCATTGCCACAGGCAGCTACCGGAATAGCTGCGACAACAGTATTTTGTTATATTTTCAGCTGGAATGAATATGCGTTTGCTTTAATCATGACTTCAAGAGTTGCAACAACCGCAACGGTTTATATACAAGGTATTAAAGGTTCCCTGGGTATTGACTGGGGAGCAATAATTGCGGGTTCGTTCTTATTTTTTATACCTGTTGCAATATTTACTTTTTTAATGAGGAAATATTTGCTTGCCGGCATAACTTTCGGTGCTGTAAGGAAGTAATTACTTAGAAAAAATTATGTAATTTAAAAACATTAATATTTTTAAAAAATGGAGGGAGATAAAATGCGAAAGTA
Organism: Actinomycetota bacterium; assembly: GCA_028718045.1. Classification (GTDB taxonomy): domain Bacteria; phylum Actinomycetota; class Humimicrobiia; order Humimicrobiales; family Humimicrobiaceae; genus JAMDDL01. The sequence goes on along the minus strand of JAQUMQ010000143.1, from coordinate 1,957 downwards.
CACTCGTGAAGACGTTATAGCAAGATTAAAAAAATCGATCGAAGCAAAAAAATCAATTTTGCTGGCAAGTGCAGGTGATGGTTTTACCGCAAAATTGCTTGAAAAGGGCGGAATTGATCTGATAGGTATCTACAATACGGGTGTTTACAGGCATTATGGTATAGGTTCTCTTGCAGGTCTTATGCCAATTGGCAGAAACAATCAAATGGTTTTGGATATTGCGCCATCGATAATACAAAGAGTAAAAGAAACACCATTAGTAGCTGGTTTTTGTGCTCAGGATCCTTTAACTTTATGGGAGCTGCTTTTTAAGCAAACAAAAGAAATGGGCATAATAGGGGTTCAAAATTTTCCGACTGTCGGACTGGTAGACGCAGATTCATTATATCGCCAGAATCTTGAAGAATCTGATCTTGGCTTTTATAAGGAAGTTGAAATGTTAAAACTTGCTCATGATATGGGTATGTTTACGGTTGGCTATTGCTTTACTCCCGAAGAGGTTAGAATGATTGCAGGCGCAGGCGTAGATATCGTAGCAGTTCATTTAGGATGCACTACCGGAGGATTAACCGGTGTAAAGACAGTAGCAAGCTTGGAAGATGCTGTCAGAATAACCAATGAATTTACTATGATTGCCAGAGAGACAAGACCTAAAGGTGATTTTATGATTATAACTCATGGTGGTCCTCTAGATACCGTTGAAAAAACTGCTCCGGTACTGGCAGCTACCGAAGCAGTTGGTTATACTTGTGGTTCAAGCCTCGAAAGAACGGCAGTAGAACCCGTACTAATCGAAGCTACGCAAAAATTCAAGGGAATGAAGATAAATATTCCGGATTGGTTAAATATTTAATTCAATAAAGTTATCTAATTGGAGACTATATTAATGGCAAATATCAAGTTAATAAATATAACAAAAATTTTTAAGGGTAATATTGCAATTAATAATTTAAGCCTCGAAATCCATGATAAGGAATTTCTTGTTTTACTGGGACCTTCCGGATGTGGGAAAACGACCACATTACGTTCAATAGCGGGGCTTGAAACCGTAGATAGTGGTGAAATATGGATTGACAATATTAAGGTAAATAATTTAAGAGCTTCGGATAGAGATATAGCGTTTGTTTTTCAGTTGTATGCACTTTACCCTCACCTTACAGCTTATCAGAATATCGCATTTCCTTTGAGAGCTCAGCATTTACCTAAAACAGAAATTAAAAAAAGAATACACGATGTCGTAGAATTACTGGGGATAGAACATATTTTAAGTTTAAAACCAAAAGCATTGTCCGGAGGAGATTTACAAAGAGTTGCTTTGGGAAGAGCGATAGTAAGAAGGCCAAAAGCATTTCTAATGGATGAACCTATAGGAACTCTCGATTCTCATTTCAGAGAAAAAATGAGATCGGAATTAAGAAGACTTCATATCGATATCGGTGCTACGACTGTCTATGTTACACATGATCAGGTTGAAGCTATGTCTATGGGCGATAGAATAACTATAATAAATTCGGGCATTCTGCAACAGATAGGTACACCACTGGAAATATATAACAAACCGGCTAATTTGTTTGTTGCTAAATTCATAGGAAGCCCCGGAATGGTTACGGTTGATTCCATATTTAAAAGTGATGATAGCGGAAATCCTGGTATTGAATTTGGAGGAGATAAGCTTTTCTTAAAAATCAATACCATGATTGCCGATAAAATTATAAAAAATAGGCTAAGGGATAAACCAATAATAATGGGTATAAGGTGTGAAGATGTAAAAATCCAATCTGAAAAAGTAGAAGACAGTCTTGCTGGAAAGGTTTATATTAGTGAAAAAATCGGTCCGTATAACATTATCAACATTAATATAAACGGGGGAATTGTAAAAGCAAAAGCACCTACGAATTATGTGCCTGAAACTGGTTCAGAGGTTTGGTTTAATATTGACTTAAATAAAATGCATATT
>JAQUMQ010000142.1 GCA_028718045.1 Actinomycetota bacterium | reverse complement strand
TGGAGAAAAACCCAAAAGAAAGGTTTACTTTTCGTCTTATACTTTAGGAAGAGACTACCACGTAATCGCATCGAAATATCTAAGGAAAATATGTTCTTTCATAAACGAGCTTGGGGGAGAAACGCATTACTTCGTCGATGACACTTCGCTTCCGGAGAGATACTTGGCATATAAAAGCGGAATAGGCTTTATCGGCAAAAACAACACCGTAATTACAAAAAAATACGGATCCAATATTTTTCTTGGCGAAATCATTACGTCCTTATTTTTGGAAGAAGATTCACCCATAGAAAATGAATGCGGCGAATGTGATATTTGCGTAAAAGCATGCCCCACAAAATCCATAGGCAAGAACTCCAATATACCTAATGTCTGTATTTCCTATATAACTCAAAAGAAATACCTCGAAGACAAGTGGTTCGATAAGTTGGGAGGCAGGATTTTCGGTTGCGATACCTGTCAGGATGTGTGTCCTTTCAACAATCAAGCATGCTTGTCTCCTATCGAAGATTTTCGTCCTTATGAATTTATGAAAGATATAGATTTAGAGAATATTATAAATATGAATGACGACACATTTAAAGAAAAATATTCTTTGGTATCAGCTTCATGGATGGGAAAAGAAGTACTTCAAAGAAATGCTATCATCAATGCTTTCGATTTGGACATGTTAAAGGATATGAAATTAAAAAAATTTAAATCTTCATATCTGGCGGACTATTATATCAGACTGACAAGTTATTACGATAAATCACTTTAATCAAAATACCCATCAATCATGTTTTATTTGTGAACACTTGTCTTTTACGCAACGCTAAGAAGCGGTAACGAAGGGTACGGTTCCTGCGTTTGGTACTTGTATTCGTAGTACTTTTCTACACACAACCTCGTACCTTTCGGAAATTCGCTCATTAAGCTTGTTAATAAAATACCGGAAATAGCGAACTTTTTCTGGCTTGTCCAACAAGATCCATGGATCTTAAAACATTCATGGTTTACAGCAATAACAATCTATGCCTATATTCCACAATCCGTCATATATCGATATTATGTTTTAATCATGCATGACAATCGAAAATAATATAAATACTGACAAAACAATAGTTTTTGTTGCTATTAATGATTTTATATTTAAAATAATCATGATATTATTTTTGCTTATACTGAAAAATAAAAAAAAGTTACATTGTTGATTAAATGTCTCATATTAGAAAAAAACACAAGAATGCCAAGGCACCCAAAATATTTGCGATTATCATCGCGGTAACTGTTTTATTTGTTATTGTGAGTATATCCTTTGCAGCTGCCTTTCTTTACATGGGAGGTACGGTCGCCGCTAATCTTTTTAAAGATCTTCCCGATATAAAAGATTTTTCGCCGATCGAAAATGCTTTGACCTCAAAAATATTTGCCGCAAACGGTAAATTAATAGGAACTTTGCACGGCGAACAAAACAGAGAGATAGTGCCTTTTGATAAGTTGCCTAAAAATTTAATTAATGCCATTGTCTCGATCGAAGACGAAAGATTCTATAACCATAAGGGTGTCGATTTTGAAGGAATAATAAGATCACTTATCATTAATATAAAATCTGGCGGAATTTCGCAAGGTGCCAGCACTCTGACCCAACAATACATAAGAACTATTTACATACCTGAAGAAAAAAACGTAATTACTTATGAAAGGAAACTAAAAGAAGCCATCCTGGCTTACCAACTGGAACAAATATATACAAAAAATGAAATTCTTGACATGTATTTAAATGACATGTACTTCGGAGAAGGTGCTTATGGAGCACAGGCAGCAGCAAAAATCTACTTCAATAAAAATGTTGAGGATTTAAACATTCAAGAATGTGCTCTTCTTGCGGGGGTAGTTCAAGCCCCAAGCGTACTTTCCCCCTATATAAACAAACAGAAATCGTTTGAAAGAAGAAATATTGTTCTGGCAAAAATGTATGAGCTTGAATATATAACGAAAGAAGAATATGTAAATGCACTGAAACAACCAATAAAGTTGGAACGGGCCAAAGAAGAAAGTACGGATTTTGCACCATATTTCGTTGAATATGTAAAACAAGAGTTGATAAGCAAATATGGCGTAAATAAGGTATTCAGAGGCGGTTTTGAAATTCATACAACTCTTGATCCCGACATGCAGATTTATGCTCAAGACGCTATTAACGAGATTCTTCCCGATCCTGAAGATCCGACGGGCGCCATGGTAGCTATGGATCCGACAACCGGCTATATAAAAGCAATGGTCGGCGGTAAGGATTTTGATACGATGAAATTCAATCTCGCAACTCAAAGCGAAAGGCAGCCTGGATCGACTTTTAAGGTATTTGCATTGATCGCAGCTCTTGAGCAAGGTATTAGCCCATACATGACATTTAATCCAAACGGCCCCATCGAATTTGAAATTCCAAATAGTAAACCATGGCAAATATCGAATTACATGGGTGAAAAATACCCCGACTTGTCTGAAATGAATCTAATTGAAGCAACTGTAAAATCCGTCAATGTCATTTATGCTCAGCTTATAATGAGAGTCGGAGGCGATGCGGTCTCCAGAATTGCCAACACCATGGGGATCAAAATTCCCCTTGAAGGTTATCCGGCTATCGGTCTTGGAGGACTGACAACCGGAGTATCTCCGCTTGAAGTCTGTACCGCTTTTTCGACTATTGCCAGTTATGGAGTAAAACATGAACCAGTCGCAATATTGAAGGTAATTGATAAAGATGGCAATGTGCTGGAAGAATACAAGGAACCTTCAAAAAAACAGGTTATATCTGCGATAAATGCTTATAGGGCCATCGAGATAATGAAACAGGTTGTTCAAAGAGGAACAGGAACAAGGGCAAGGCTTGAAGACAGAGAAGTTGCCGGGAAAACAGGTACGACTCAAGAAGCAGAAAATGCATGGTTTACGGGATTTACAACTAATCTTGCGGCATGCTTTTGGATGGGTTATCCGGAAGAAAACAAAAAAATGAGTGCGGTGCATGATTTAAGAGTCCAAGGCGGAGCTCATCCTGCAATGATGTGGAAATTGTTTATGGAAAAAGCAACGAAAAAACTACCTGCTGAAAAATTCCAGAAACCAGCGGATGACTTATTTAACCTCCAAACAACCACAAATACTGAAACCGGACAAATCATGATACCGAATAGGTTTACTCCCCTTGACCAGATATCCGTTGCCCAATTTCATTATGGAGCAGAACCAAGAGAACAGATACCTATTACTGATGCAGACATGCCGATTTTGCCTTTTGTTTGCCTCATACCAATTGATCAGGCAAATCAAATGCTAAGGGATGCCGGATTTACCAATATCGAGTTTATAAACGAAGTATATACCGGAGTTCCTTCAGGTTACACTCACAGGCAGGAACCTTTATGGGATACGAGAGTCGAAAAAACCAGACTTATAAAAGTCTGGGTAAATCCGTAGCTACTTACGGTTCATATAATAATTATATGATAATGATAAGTTATCCATAAAACCACAAAAAAGGAACTTCGAATTGAAAAATAAAACTTTGATAAAATAAGTTTAAATTAAAGTAATGGTTTTTAAAAATAAAAACATTCATTAATACAATGATTTTTTTCTTATTTGGTTGAGATATCTTTTAGCATGAATTCAAAAACAACTGATAAAAAAACCAGAGTCAGATTTGCTCCAAGTCCTACGGGTTATTTGCATATAGGAAGTGCGAGAACGGCTTTTTTTAACTGGCTGTATGCAAAAAAAACCGGAGGTAAATTTATATTAAGAATCGAAGATACCGATATTAAAAGACATCAAGAAAATATGATAAATACGATTCTTGATTCTATGAAATGGCTGCGGATTATTTGGGATGAAGGACCTGATATCGGCGGAAATTATGGTCCATACAGACAGTCGGAAAGACTTGAAATTTACAGAAACTACGCTCAAAAACTGTTGAAAGAGAAAAAAGCATATAGATGCTTTTGTACTCAGGAACAACTTAAGAAAAAAAGAGATGATGCATCGAAAGCCGGCGAGTTTTATAGATATGACAGGAGTTGTCTTTCTCTTAACCAGGATGAGATTTCAGCCAAAATAAAAGCGGGTGATAAATTTTCAATCAGAATAGCCACGCCACAAAATAAGATCATATCTTTTAATGATAATGTATATGGTCATATCGAGATAGATAGCTGTAACTTGGACGATTTCATTATTCTTCGTTCAAATGGAATGCCGACATATAATTTTTCCGCAGTGGTTGACGATTACCTAATGGAAATAACTCACGTAATAAGAGGCGAGGATCACCTATATAATACTCCAAAACAACTGATAATCTATGATGCTCTCGGATTAGACTATCCTGATTTTACTCATTTACCCATGATTTTGGCCGCAGATGGCCGCAAGTTAAGTAAAAGACATGGATCGATATCGATAGAATCCTATAGAGAGGAAGGCTTTCTGCCGGAAGCTGTTTTGAACTATATCGCCTTATTGGGATGGGCATATGATGAAAAAACCACGATTTTTTCTATAAATGAAATGATAGAAAAGTTCGAACTGAGATATATAAATAAAAAAGCATCCAGATTCGATTTCGAGAAGCTCCTATATGTAAACGGATATTACATTCGTGAGCTCGATGAAAACAAATTAAAAGACATATTGATGGATAAACTTACAGAAAAAATTAAAAAATTAGGATATAAGCCTGACTTTTTAAGGCAAAAACTGGAAAAGATAATCCCCGTCACAAAAAAAAGAGTAAGAACGATGTCTGATTATCAAAATATGCTCATGCCGTTTTTTGATATCATAAGCTATTCCGATAACGAAAAAAACTATTTTTCTAAAAAGGGA
>JAQUMQ010000141.1 GCA_028718045.1 Actinomycetota bacterium | reverse complement strand
CCGCACTATTGGCAGCACCGATACTCAAAGAAAAAACCAAGCTCGAACACTGGATTGCCATATTTTTGACCTTGATTGGAATGATAGTCATATTTCTTGATAAGCTGGGAACGGGCCATATTGTTGGAAATATTTTGGCACTTTCTTCGGCATTTACATTTTCATTAGTATTTATTTTCATGCGTAAACAAAAGGATGGCTTGCCATTGGAATCCTTTTTGCTTAGCCATTGGATTACGGCAGTTGTTGGCTCCGCAATAGCTTTATTTTTACCTTTACCGGTTTTAACGTTACCTGCAACAGGAGCAATAATAACAATGGGTGTGATTCAGATGGGTTTTTCTTCCGTGCTTTTCAGTTATGGTATCAAGCGCATATCCGCAATCAGTGCCAATCTGATAACCATTATCGAGCCGGTTCTCAATCCGATATGGGTTTTAATAGCCATCGGAGAGATTCCCTCTGTAAATACGGTTATAGGCGGCGGTATTATCATAGCGGCTGTAATAGGGACCACATTAATCGGCGCAAAACGTGATAAAAATAAGTATAACTTGTTATTTTAAAAAATAACAAAAAAAATTTTAAATTTATAAATCCTTTTACCATATCCGTATTCGATGATATAAAAAATCATATTATACTTTTAATCTTTTTTCCCTGCTTTTTTACTCATTGAATAAACTGGATCTTCGACAAAAGACTATAAAGAAAGCTTGTGGCTGATTCATCCGTTTTTCTTTTTCTTATGTCAAAATCATTTAAAATGCCGATTATTTCCACAATCTGGCAGGAATCATAGTTTTTGGAGAACCTAGCATACTTGCTTAGTATTCTTAGAATGAAACCGGAACTTGCATGTATGTTTTTTTCCAAATACATTCTGGCTTCTTCTCTGCTTCCTTCTCCGCTTTTTATATACAAAACGCATTTAAACATCAGAAATAATTGTTTTATCACACTTAAAACCGCATTTTCATCATTGCAAAGCATTGGTATCAATTCTGAAGCCGATTCAAAATTTTTATATCCTATATGGTCGACAAAATTAAAAATCGTAAACGTAATATTTCTGTTTACAAGCCTTTTCACGATATCTTCATTTATAATTTTTTTGTTGTCACAGCATACATATAAATACAATTTTTCATATTCATTCTCAAGGATATTTAAATCATCGTTGACATTGCTGATAAACATTTCAAGTGCTTTTGGTGTAATTTTTATTCCATCCAATTCCATTTTTTCAAGAATACGTTTTTTCAAATTATCACTGGTTGGCTTGTTAATGGTGATGACTTCGCCTGCTTTTTTTAAAATTGCATGAAACATCCCGGCCTTTTTAAAATCAGCGGAAGTCAAAAAAATCACGGCATTTTCGTTAGGATCAGAAGCTCCTAACGCGAAGTCGGAGATTATTTTAAGAGAATCCTTTAAAATTTTTTCACAATTTTTCAAAACAACAACTTTTTTCATCGAAAAAAAAGAGGGGGTATTTAAAAAATTATATAGATCTTTAGGATCGGAAATATCAGCCGCATTAAAAATCTTCAAGTCGTTTTCGATATCAATTTTATCTTTAAAATAAGCTTTTATTTCCTTTACTTTATCGTCTATTATGCTTTCGCTTCTGCTTTCTATGAAATAAACGGCTTTTAAATCTTCAATTTTTTTATCCTTGAAAAAATCTGACATTTGTTTTTTACGCTTTATTTTTAAAACTTCAAAAAGTATCCGTTTTTGCAAAAATTTAAAATCATATTTTACTGCATCCCTCATAAATCATGCAGTTATAAAAATAGTATAAGCCACACCCGTATACCTAAAACTCTCCTTTTGCTGGTTATTCATAGCCTTTTAAAAAACAAATAAAAGGCAACAGCAATAAAATCTAGCTAAATTATACATTATTTTTAATATTAATTATCGATTCTTTTCTTTTAATTAAATAATTTAAAGAAAAGAATAATGCAGCAAAACCCGAATAATACAAAACAATAACAACTTTACCGTTAAATATGTCTGTTTTGATAAAGCTATAGGGAAGGGAAGCAAAAAAATCGGAGATTTTCAATATAGTGTCGGTCAAAATGTCTGCGGGAGCAATAAAAAATGAACCAAGAGAAAACCAAAAAACCGAGAATGCCGACGATATGACCAGATCCATCAACAATAAATAAAATAACGGTGCAACGGCGATATTTGTAAATACCGAAATTATCGAAAAGCCTCCAAAAAAATATGAAAGTATGGGAGAAGTAATCATGCTCACAGAAACTGCCGTAATGATTGATTTCATCATGTAGTTTTCGGTCAGCTTTTTAGAATTTAAAAAATAATTCATAGTTTTTTTTATGACCGGAACGATGAATATGATTGCGGCAATAGAAGCAAAAGATAAAATAAATCCCGGATTTGATATATAATCCGGACAAATCAATAACAGTATTATATAAGCAGTAAAAAACGAATTCGAGACCAAAAAATCCCTATGAATATCCTTTGCAAAAAGAGCCAGACAAAACATGACCGAAGCCCTTATCATGCTTGCCTTTATGCCTATGATAAAATTATATGAAACCAAAAATAAAAAAATAAAATTAGAAATATTTATTTTTTTGCTGCACAGTAAAAAATTTATTTTTTTAAATATAAAATAAGCAAACGAAGCTATTATGGAAATATGCAATCCTGAAATTGCAAGCAAATGATAAATTCCGCTTTCTTTGAAGCTCATTACAATATTTTTGGGAACCTTTGTTTGGTTTCCCAATACCAATGCAGAAGCTATCTTGGAATTTATAGTATTAAGATTTTTATTAAAAAGCAGATTTATGCAGCAATGCAGTTTTTTATTTAATTTACTGAAATATGACTTAAAACTTTTATCGCTGAAAGCCATTATTTTTTCTGCATAAAAGATGTGCGAACTATTGCCGGAATTACCGGTAAGTAAATGAGCCCCTGTCAAATTCATCTTAATTAGATCGTCGAAATTCAAATCAACTTCATCTTCGGTTTTACATGATACAAAAATTTTTCCGCAACAGTTTAATTCCTGAAAACTTCCGTTATCTTTTTGAATAACTTTGATCTTGCTCATTTTTAAATCAAAATAAATTTTATTAAATTTTCTAAAAGGATTACTTACTATCTTACCGAAAGCAATCAATTCGATGTTTTTATTTTTGAAAACATTATTGTTTGATAACAAATTATTTAATCCTGTATTATTTAAAAAATTAAGGCATGAGCTTATAAAACCTATCAAAAAAAATAATATAATCGTAAAAGCCAAAAATAATGCATTGGCCTTATTTGTACTTAAATATTTTTTTTCATAAAAGATGCCTGCAACAGAAATCAAAAGAGAAACAAACAACAAAAAGGCTATCATAATTATACTTATTTTATGATTTGCACATATGCATAAACTTAAAAACAGAACTCCTGCCGTTACAGCCAAAGCCCAAATAAAATAACAATATTTCATATCGATATCAGATCTTTCAATGCATCAAATTTTTTATCACCTATTCCTGTTATATTTTTCAAATCTTCCTTTTTTTTAAACGCTCCGTTGCTATTTCTGTAATCTATTATTCTTTGTGCAAGCTGCGGTCCTATCCCGGGAAGCAATTCCAATTCTTCTTTGGTCGCAAAATTAATATTTATGATTTTAGTTTTTAAGCTACCGTAGCGATCTTTATTGCTAATTTGGCTTTCGTTTCCTAAATCAAAAACTTCTTCTTTTGCGGGGATATATACTTTCTGACCGTCAGTTAAAATTTCGGCAAGATTTAAATAATCAAGACAAGCATCTTCTTTTGTGCCGCCAGCCATCGAAATCAAATCAACGATGCGAGTATTTTCGCTTAACTCATAAACTCCGGGATTATTGATTTTCCCGCATATATACACCTTTATCTTTGCGATATCCTTTTGTTTTTCAGCTAAGTCCTCTTTCGATATTTTTTTTGCATTATCAATAGTTTCAGAATCATTTTGGGAATTCAAAAGTGTTTTTAATATATTTTCTTTTACTTTTTTATCTTGAACCTGTCTTATCGTTAAAAGTGAAAGAATCAATATGGCTATCAAAATTGAAATAAATATCGATAAATAAAACTGCTTTCCTTTTTCGTATCTGAAACTTAGAAACTTAAATGCAATTTTATTCAATAAATCGCGAAATTTCATATAAATATAAGATTTTCGAATTAATTTGATATGTTAATTATTTATATAAAAATATATTTATATATTAACATATTTAAGCTTTTATTCAAATATGAATTTCTGATTAAGTCGATCCATGAAAATCACCTTAATTGAAAATTTTAATTCCCAAATCAAAATCCATAGTCATCCGCAGGATCTTAATCCCATAGAGTTATTCCATTATGATATTTATTGCTGGTGCTCCGATTATAAAAAAGATACTTTCTGGGAATCAGCTACCTTTTTTATTTTATTAATTGCAGAAATATATGAACTATCAATTTTACCTGATACATCTATCAATATATCTTTTATAAATCACCTTGGCCATTTCTAAAGTTCTTTGATTGTTTATATTAATTAAATCTGTATATATTAGAATGGGATTAACTATTTCTTTAAACTCATTATTTTTGTCAACTTTCCAGAATCTTTCTAAAAAAATAATTTCCCGATTATCATCCTTACACAATCTATTTTCAATTATAAGATTCTTATACTTCTTATAGTCAGCATAAACTATAATTTTCTGTGGTTTTATATGACTTATTAACTTATTTGGTGCAACCTCACCTCCCCGTTGTGCGTATTCCGGTTTTAATATTTTATGAATCCACCAGTCTTTTGATCTAGTAAACTTATTTACCAATAGTTTTGTCCTTAATTTTTCATTATATTCTACACACCATCTATT
>JAQUMQ010000140.1 GCA_028718045.1 Actinomycetota bacterium | reverse complement strand
AAGAAAAAGCATAAATCTGTCCATGAGGATGCGACAAGGTAACCCCTATTTCTTTTCCTTTGTTTTCAAAAATCAGAACATAATTTATGAATTTTTTTTGTCCAAGCTCATAATACCTGTTTTGCCAGACCTTGATCAAATTGGCTATGCGGTATTCAGGCATATCTTCCATGTATAAATCATGGTTTGAAGTATAGCTTATTACCTCACAAATTCCTTTGGATTTTCTCTTGGCATAATATAAATAATTCTTGTTAAAATCACTTAAAGTCACTTTATTTGCGTTTTTGCTGAAAGTAGGAAATTTATTTTCAAATACCACGATATCATAATCATTCGAAGGTATTTCGGTAGGGTTGTCAGTATTTTTTGTCGGACACAGCGGACAGAAATCCTTTGGAGGCAAAAAAGTCCTTTCCTGTCTTTGTGTGGCATTTGCGATCCATTGTTTTTTTATCGGATCATATCTTGATTCCAGCATATAAATTTTCCGTATCCTTAATCATTGATTTCAAGATAGCCGCAAGCTTCATAAAATAAGCGCTATCGAAAAATTGACATTTCAATTTAATTTTCGTTATTTTTAAAGTCGTAGTAAATCAAATATCTGCCATCGTCTTTGATAATTTCGGTTTTTTTATACTCGGTATTTTTTGATACATGGCAAATATTTTTTAAGCCGTTTTCGTTTATTTTTTTCTTATATTTTTTATTGTCAGAATCTTTGTCTTTTGCGATCATGATTTTTAGATAACATTAACTTTTTGCTTAAGCCACTATTTTGTTTATTTTAAAAATACTTTTTATTTTAAAAAATTATTTATCTTATGTAAGCACTTGCGCAAGCACTTATATATTTTTAAGTTTAAATAATATGTTTAATATTGTCAAACTTTATTAAAATTTAAGCTATCAAAACATTTAGTTGTTTTTGGGTATGCAAAGCGTAAAATATAAATCTTAGAAATAAAATGAAAACGCTTAAATCAAAATTATTGGTTGTGTTTTTATTGATATTTACGGTAATTGTTGCCAACAGCATGGCAGCGATTATTAATTTTTCCACTCTTAAAAATTCAATCAACAATATTCTTAAAGCTAATTATTACAGCGTAATTTACTCGCAAAATATGGCTATTGCAATAGAAAGGCAAGATAGTGCCGAGCTGGCACTAATGTTCAAAGACAGCAAGGAAAGCGCTCTTAAGGTTTTTAAAGATAACGAAAAAGAATTTCTGTCATGGCTGGAAAAAGCAAAGGGAAATATTACCGAAAAAGGCGAAGGCGAAATAATCGAAAAAATAAAATCGTATTATAAGGACTACCAAGCTAAATCCGACATACTGATAGCGAAGCAGGGATTAAACAGCGAAAAAGACTTCTGGAATTATTATTATCTGGAAGTATTTCCCGTTTTTGAGAAAATTAAAACTCTCTGCAGGGATTTGTTAAACATTAATCAGCAAAAGATAGTCATATTGAAGAATAACTCCGAGGTAATTGCTCAGCGGGCAATGTATGTGAATGCAATAGTATCTTTCATAACTCTAACCGCGGGTATTGTTTTTATTGTTTATCTTGTAGGAAAAATCATAAAACCCATAAGGGACTTGATTGACAAGATAAAAAAAATCTCGGAAAGAAATTATAGTCAGCAACTTATTGTTACCGGCAGGGATGAAATCGCATCTCTTGCCATTGAATTTAATTTGATGGCTTCAAAGCTTGGATACTATGAAGAATTGAACATAAACCAGCTCATGAAAGAAAAGCAAAAAATCGAAGCAATCGTGGAAAGCATAAATGACGGCATTATTGTTATTGGTGCAGAAGATAGGATTTTGCTTGTAAATAAAGCTGCAGAAAAGATTTTTGAGATAAGTGAAGACAACGCACTAAAAAAGCATTTTCTTGAAATAATCGATGATAAAGAGCTGTTTGATTTTATAACAAGGTCAAAAAGTATAAAAAATAACGAATTTCCAAAAGAATATCTTGATATGAAGATAAAAAAGAAAAATTCTTTTTTGCACTTCCGGGTATTTTCAAAGCCTATCATGAATGTTGAAGGTGAGAGGATAGGAATGGTTACGCTTTTCCAGGATATAACCAAATTAAAAGAAATAGATGAATTGAAGTCGGAGTTCGTTTCGTCGATATTGCATGAGCTTAGGACACCTATCACGTCGGTATCGCTGGCTTCAGAATTGCTTCAGAGAGAAATTCCTGACGAACTAACTAAATCTCAAAAGAGCCTCGTCAACATAATAGTCGAAGATACCCGAAGGCTGGGTGTTCTCATAAACGATATTTTGGATTTGTCGAAACTCGAATCAGGAAAAACAAAGTTTGATTTTAAAAAAGCAAGCTTTTTATCGATAATAAATTCCGTGTTAAAAATAATGTCGATTCAGATAAAAGAAAGCAAAACAAAAGTTACGCTGGATTTGGAAGATACATTAAAGCCTGTTTTAGCGGATAAAAGCAAGATATCGCAGGTTTTGACAAATCTTATAAATAATTCAATGAATTATAAGAAAAAAAATAAAAGACTCATTATAATAATAAGAGCAAGAAACATAGAAAACGACAAGGTTCTTGTCAGTGTATCTGATAACGGAATAGGAATTCCGGAATATGAACTGAAAACTATTTTTGATAAATTTACCAGACTGGAAGGTTCGAGATCGGATCGGGAAGGCAGTTCGGGAACGGGGCTGGGTCTTTCGATAAGTAAAAGTATTATAAAGAATCATGGCGGCGATATATGGGCCGAAAGCGAGCTTGGCGCTGGAAGTACTTTTTATTTTACTTTAAAAGCTGCTTATGAAATGTCTTGATTTAAGAAATATTTATTTAAAAAAGATGAAAAAAATATTGATTATTGAAGATGAAAAAAATATAGTATTTCCCCTTAAGATTTTTTTTGAAAATGAGGGAGGTTATGAAGTTTTGCATGCCGGTGACGGATTTGAGGGAATCGAAATTGCGCAAAGAGAAAAACCTGATTTGATTATCCTGGATATCGTTCTTCCCGGAATTGACGGATATCTTGTTTGTAAGAATTTGAAGAATAATATTAGTACCGGTAATATTCCCGTAATAACTATAAGTGCCAAAACTTCAAAAGACGATATCAAAAAAATGTTTGACGTTGGGGCGGATGAATATATACCCAAACCTTTTTCCTTGGATAAAATTAAAAAATTAATCTCTAAGTATTTTGGAGAGGATCAAAATGAATAAAAAAGTATTGATAGTTGACGATGAAAAGAATATAAGAAACACTCTTTCTGCTTATCTTTCAAACTTGAATTTTAAAGTAGACCTGGCTTCCAATGGAGATGAAGCATTAAAGCAAATACGGGAAAATGACTACGATCTTATTCTGTTGGATATAAAGATGCATGGTTTAACCGGTATCCAAGTCTTAAGAGAAATGAGAAAGTTGGGGAAAAAAGATAAGGTAATAATGATGACGGCATACGGCACTATCGAAAATGCCGTGGAGTCCATGAAACTTGGTGCTATAGATTTCATAAACAAGCCTTTTACGCTCGAGACATTAGAAGAAGCGATAAAAAACAGCATGGGAAGGCAAAATCTGGTTGAGTCCGAAATTAAAGATTACAAAGATTATGTAGAATATGGTAAAAAATGTATCCTTGAAAAGGATTACTTAAAAGCGAAGGAATATCTTAAGAAAGCAGTTACGGAAAATCTTGAATCGGGAGAACCTCAGAATCTTTTAGGTGTTTTATATGAATACGAAGGCGATATCGCTTCAGCAGCCAAACACTATAGAGCCGCGTTGGATTTGGAGCCAACTTACAAGCCTGCTCAGGATAATCTGGAAAGAGTCACAAGTTTTCATTATATGAAAAATAACATAAATTTTGACAAGGAGCCTGAGAAATAATGTATATTATTATTGTAGGATGCGGAAAAGTGGGTTCCAATCTTGCTAAAGAACTCTCCATCAATAATCATGATGTAGTGATAATAGACAGTGATCCAGAGAAATTTAAGCAACTTGGTTCGGGATTTAACGGGAAAACTATTCTTGGAGTTCCTATAGACGAAGATATACTCTTGCAGGCCGGAATTGAGAAAGCTGATGCAATTGCTGCCGTTTCTCCTGATGAAAACATAAATATAATGGTTTCGCAGATTGCCAAGGAGATCTACAATGTCCCTAGAGTCATTCCAAGGGTTTATGACCCTGACCGCGATATTTTTTTTCAGCAGCTTGGTTTAAACACGATGTGCCTCACGACTCTTGTGGTAGCTCATGTGAAAAAGATACTTGAGCAAACTACAGGGGACATATCTCTTACGTTTGGGAGCAAAAATATCGGATTTAGTTTTATAAAGCCGAGCTCTCAAACGGAAGGAAAAGCGATAAAAGATATAAATATTCCGAACAAGATGATTTTTGGCATTGTAAAAGATGAGGAATTCATGTTTGCAAATCCCAACTATAAAGTGCACAAAAACAACCTGATTGTTTTGGCAGAATATATTTAATTGAATTATTTATTACTTTAACACGATAGAAAGGAATTTATGTTTTTGATAATCATAGGCGGAGGGAAAGTAGGATATTATCTGGCTAAAACTCTTGCAGGATTAAAACATAAGGTAACCGTCATTGAATCAAATATAGAATTATGTAGAAATATTGCAAATGCTACTGATAACCTTAACGTAAGCGTTATAAACGGGGATGGTACGAGCATAAACTATCTGATTGATGCTGACATAGAATCGGCAGATGCTCTTATCGCTGTTACGGGCAGGGATCAGGACAATCTGATTTCTTGTCAGATCGCAAAGAAAAAATTCGGCATAAGAAGAACAATTGCACGAGTCAACAATCCCAAAAATATTGACATATTTGAAAGACTTGGAGTTGATTCTGCGATAAGCAGTACCGTCTCCATCGTTG
>JAQUMQ010000139.1 GCA_028718045.1 Actinomycetota bacterium | reverse complement strand
TGTGCTCTTCCGATCTAGGCGCTGCAACAAAAAATGGAATTTTGTAATACCCGGCAAGTATCGACAAGCCAAGCGTCCCTATTTTATTTGCGCTGTCGCCATTTGAAGCAATTCTATCTGCACCGACAACGACACTATCAACCTCACCCTTTGACATCATATATGCCGCCATGTTATCTGTGATTATAAAAAACGGTATTTTTTCCTCTTTAAGTTCCCAAGCAGTCAGTCTTGCGCCTTGCAAATAAGGTCTTGTTTCATCAACAACGACATGAGCGATTTTTCCGCAAGAGGCAAGGCTTCTTATCACGCCCAAAGCGGTACCATAACCTGCCGTAGCTAGCGCTCCTGCATTACAATGAGTTAAAATCTTTACTTTGCATTTAAAATCCTTAAAAGCCTCTATGCCGTTTTCGCCTATCTTTTTGTTTGTATCGATATCTTCTATTTCAATTCGCTTAGCCTCATCGATTAATTTTTTTTTGATATCCTTAATTTCATGCTGTTTGTTTTTACATAAAACTTCCTTCATCTTTTTTAACGCCCAAAACAAATTGACTGCCGTCGGCCTTGCCGATGCCAAAAAAGATATAGCTTTCTCGATTGACTCAAAAAACTCCCTGTCGGACAAACCTTCATATTGAATTCCGGCAATTGCCACTCCATAAGCTGCGGCAACACCTATGGCAGGTGCTCCCCGTACGACCATGTCTTTTATTGCCTTTCCCACCTTTTCATAAGAATCACATACGACATATTCTTTTATGAAAGGCAATTTACGCTGGTCGATCAGCTTTAAACTATTTCCGTCCCATATCAGGGTTTGGACCTTGCTTTGATGTTCCATTTGAATACAAATTTCATTAATCAACTTATAAATTCAAGCTTTCAATCACATCTTATTGCCATAATTATTTATAAACACACCGATATTTAAAAAGCTTACAGCAATATTTAAAAAGTTATAAAAATATTTAAAAAAAATCGAATCGTATTTTGTTTACGTTCCGGATTGCCATGACGAGAGGTATTCTTCCTGCTCCTTTGTAAGCTTGTCTATTTCAATTCCCATACTTTCAAGTTTTAGTTTTGCTATGTTTTTGTCAATTTCCTCTGGAACCGCATAAACTTTCTTTTCAAGGCTGCCGCCCCGGTTTTTAAATTTTACGATATATCGTGCACTTAAAGCCTGGTTCGCAAAACTCATGTCCATTACGCTGGCAGGGTGACCTTCAGCAGCACCAAGGTTGACAAGTCTTCCCTCCGCAAGCACATAAATTCTTCTTTCGTCATTCATCGTATATTCTTCTATCATTTCTTTTACTTTTCTTACCGATTTTGAATTTTTCTTCAAATAATTAAGATCGATTTCTGCGTCAAAATGACCGGAGTTGGCAATTATCGTTCTGTCTTTGCACCTAGAAAGAATAGGCTCCCCGATCACATTTTTATTTCCCGTAACGGAAAGGAATATGTCTCCTATCAAAGCAGCCTCCGTATTTTTCATTACTTGGAATCCATCCATTCTGGCTTCCAAAGCTTTCAACGGATTTACCTCAAGAATAATTACGTCTGCTCCCATACCTTTTGCCCTCATTGCTACACCTCTGCCGCACCATCCATAACCTACGACAACGAATCTTCTTCCCGCAAGCAATACATTTGTGGATCTTAAAATACCATCTATGGTACTTTGGCCGGTACCATATCTGTTGTCAAAAAAATGTTTTGTTTTCGCTTCGTTTACCGCAATTATGGGATATAGGAGAACTTTATTTTCTTCCATGCTTCTCAGTCTTATTACTCCTGTCGTGGTTTCTTCCGTTCCCGCTATAATATTTACTATGAGATCCTTTCTTTTGCTATGAAGTGTCGACACAAGATCCGCACCATCATCCATGGTGATGTTTGGCTTTAAATCGAGCACACTGTCTATATGTTTGTAATAAGTTTTGTTGTCTTCTCCTTTTATCGCAAATACGGAAATGCCATAATCGCTTACAAGCGAAGCAGCAACATCATCCTGCGTACTTAAAGGATTTGAAGCACATAATGATACATCGGCTCCGCCTTCCTTTAAAGTAATCATTAAGTTTGCGGTTTCCGTAGTGACATGCAAGCAAGCTGCAATTTTTGTTCCTTTTAAAGGTTTTTCGCCGGCGAAATCTTTTCTTATACTTCTCAGTACCGGCATGTCTGCTTCAGCCCACTCAATCCTATTTTTGCCTTTTGCGGCAAGGTTCTTATCCCTAACATCAAAATCCATCATAAGTCCCTTCTTTAATTAAAAATCCTTTTATTTTATAAGAATCATTAAATTGCTTGTTTGAAAGTATGAGCTTGACTTATCAACAATACATTTAATAATTTATTTTGCTACCTGTTTTAAATTACCAATAATACCATTCCAGATTGCCAATAATACCAATATCATTGGTTTTTATTTACTTGAAATTGATTTTATTATTTTACTGGTTTTCATTTGAATCGACAACAGCATTTATTATTATTTGATTTTGGAAAGCTCCGATTTAAGAACATTTATTTTGTCAACAGGTGTCGGATTCGTATTATTTAAAATTGCAAGATAAACGCTTACCATCGCACCAAGATAAATCGAATTTAAAGCTTTCTCGAAATCAGATTTTCCCTCAACTTCGATTTCGATAACTTTATCGAAATTTTCTTTTATAAGTTTAGCCGTCGTTACGATTCTTGTATTTATCCTTTGCGTTTGGACGGGATCTTTAAACATTATGAGGACAAAATTTTTACTTATTTCTTTTAGTCTTTCCCATCCGACAGTTTCGTTATGATTCAATTCCGGAAATTCGTTCCAGAAACTGGGACATTTGGAATTTTCATTCATCTGGCATTTCCATCTAAAAGCTACTGACGATATGACTCCTTCCATCCCGTAAATAACAGGCAGCTTTGAACCAATCTTTATGGCAATCTTTTTTGCAAAGTTTTTCTCAATGCACGTTTTTCTGCCATACATTTCCGATTTTTGTCTTATGCCGGAAATTGCCAAATCAATTACGTTGACATCAAGATTTATAAAGCCCATTTTTCCGATAAGCATATATAACGGCAAGAATAAATAGCCGGAAGCAGCTCTGGGTTGATAACCTTTGGGAACTTTTATGAGACACATGTCATTTTCCTGCGCAAGTTTTTCCAGTTTACCTCCCGAAGCAGAGAATATAACTTCGCATCCTCTTTTCAAAGCCTCGTTAGCAGCTGTAACGGTTTCTTCGGTATCTCCTGAATAACTTACAGCTATCACAAGCCATTTTTTATCGATAAATGATGGCAATCTATAGCCCTTTACGATTTCGACAGGTATAAGGATTTCATACTTGATCAGGTTTTTTATTATATCTCCTGTAAATCCTGATCCGCCCATTCCCAAAAAAGCTATTCCCGAAAAATTCTTTCCCTTAATCTTTGAAACATCTATGTTTTCACCTATGATTTTTGCTTGATCCAATTGTTTGTAAAAATTTTCTTCGACACCAAGCATATCCTCGCTATCGAGTTTTTTGATCTTTTCGAGGTCATCCAATACATTCATTTATACCTTCCCCCTGACAATATTCATTCCGATTTTTAATAAATCATTAAGCCTTTTTTCGTCCGAACTCTCGGCATATACCCTAACAACTGCTTCGGTTCCGCTTGGCCTTATCATGAGCCAGCTGTCGTCTTCCAAAACATATTTAAAACCATCAATTTTAATCAATTCCTTTACTTTTTCTTTTTCAATCAAAGAAGGAACTTCCGAATCAAGAATATTTTTTAGATTATCTCTTTGCCTGACTTCAATTTCGTAATCATTTCGACCATAAGTAAAATACCCATACATCTCATAAATTTCCTCGAGAATCTGACTTAATGTTTTGTTTTCCTTGGACATTATTTCCAAAAGCTTTAATCCCATGAGTATCCCGTCTCTTTCCGGAATATTGCCGTAAGTCCACAAACCGCCGCTTTCTTCTCCGCCCATAATCACATCGCCCTTTATTATCTCCTCCCCTATGTATTTAAAACCTACGGGGGTAACCAGCAACTCGAGATTATTTTTATGTGCCATTCTGTCAATAATCGAAGAGGTAGTGACGGTTTTGATTACTCTTCCTTTTGCTTTCTTGCTATTGATCAAATCAGCAAGAGCTATCGCAAATATGTGGTGAGAGCTTATAAAGTTTCCCTTTTCGTCGATCGCACCTATTCTGTCCGCATCGCCATCGACACAAATTCCAATCCTCATTTTATTTTGAATAACAAAATCCTGTGCTTCCTTTATGTTTATCCCGATAGGCTCGGGATTAATACCCCCAAATGACGGATTAAAAATATTGTGAATTTCGTGTATGGTTCTTAAACCAAAATCTTTAAGTATTGATGGAAAGATATTTTGTCCGGCTCCATACATGGGATCGATCAGAACGTCAAAATCGATGTCGCATATCCGTTTTTCATCTATAAGACTTTTTATTTGTTTTTTATAATCCGCCAAAAAATCGCATGTTTCAAAATTCTTGCTGCAATCATCATAGGCTTTATCGTTTATGCTTTTTATTTTTTTAAGATAAACACCGTTGTTAATGCCTGCGTTAACAAAATATTCGATGTCATTCATTATATCCATGATAGCCGAACCGCCATAAGGCCCTTTTATCTTATATCCATTATACATATAAGGATTATGGCTTGCCGTAATCATTATCCCCAGATCGGCTTCTTTTGACACAACGGCATTTGAAAGAACGGGGGTTGAAATAAACGTATCCGAAATATATGTTTTGACACCGCTTGTCGAAAATATTTCAGCAGCACTTTTTGCAAACAAATCAGATAAAAATCTTGTATCATAACCTATAACCACCTTGGGTAATTTCCCTTTAAGCTCGGCTTTATTCTTCAAATATTCGCTTATTCCCAAT
>JAQUMQ010000138.1 GCA_028718045.1 Actinomycetota bacterium | reverse complement strand
TTTCAGCAGACGAATCATCCGCTGCTTTTTTTCTTGCCAAAAGTATCATCTCATTTATTTTTGCTTCCGATTCTTTTATGCTGGTATCACTATCTTCATAAGCCTTTTCTATGATTGACGAAGCTTCGTTTTCGGAAAATTCTACTGTTTTTTTTGCTTTTTCTTCAGAAGTTTTAATTTGTTCTATTATATTTTCTATCATATTGAAATTGTATAAGATTTCTAATTTTAAATTAATTATACCAGCAAGAGAGCCAAGAATATATGATATCAATAATTTATTTACTGTCAACAATGAATATCCTTCGTTTATGTGTCTTGCTTTATTTAAAAACATAATATTAAACACATGGATAGATTTGACATAAAGCCTTTCGGTCAAAGATTTTAAAGCGTGAGATTTTGTTTGGTCGGAAGGTAAGGTTTTTTATTGCTTATAAGAACCTTAAATTATTTTCAAGATCGTTTAAAATTATTTTTATCTTCGGACGGAGCTTTAATTAAAGATATATCCGTATTTGTTGCGAATTCATCGTTCTTTTTTATTAACAGCCAGTCCTTCGAAGAAGCTTTTTTTAGCTTGATCAAGGCAAACTCGCCTTTCATCAAATTGCCTTCTAAAACAAATATCAAATGACCTTTACTTATACCTTCTCTTAACGACTTAGAGTTATTTTCATTATCTTCAATTTCCGGGAAATGATAGGTACCGCTGTCCCATATATATACTTGTCCTGCACCATAGCTGCCATCCGGAATAATCCCTTCGAACCTTTCATATTCCATGGCATGATCATCAACCATTACCGCAAGCCTTTTGTCTCTGGGATTCATTGTCGGACCTTTCGGCATTGCCCAGCTTTTAAGAACTCCGTCAAGCTCAAGCCTCAAATCAAAATGCAGGTGGCTTGCATAATGTTTATGGATCACGAATTTAAGTTTTTTATCTTTAATTTTTTCTTTTTTAAAATCCGAATTTTCGACCTTAACCATATATAGTATTCCCAGATTGATTTCATCTCAAATGCAGAAACATGATTTTAAAAACACGAACAATCTGCAATAAGCACGGTTCTTCATTGAAATCATTTCATAAAATTAATGTTATAATAATAGCATAAATACACTGATATTTTTATAAAGCTAAATCGGTTTCTTTAACTGTGTCCTGTATAGGATTTTGGCATCAAATGATATAATAACAATAAAAAAGCTTCGTTTGATCTTGAAAAAACCAATGATTTCCAATACAAAATCCATTTCAAAGTGTAAAGCATTAAGACAAAATTTCAGACACTTATTTTTAAAAAATATGTGACAAAAATTCATATGCGCAGATTGACGTAAAAATAAAGAGGAAATCGAAATACCGATTATGAAATAGGAAAATTAAAGAAACGTATATGTATATATATTTCATGGAAAACATTTGATTGACTAAACTGGTGCGAGCATAATAAAAATGTGACGGAATGTTTTATTATATCAGGATAATAAAATTATATCGGGATAAGAAAACTGAAATATTAAAATAAACAAACCGATGAATCTTCATTTTAGCAAAAAGCAATGCGAAAAAATCTAAGAAGAGGAGGCAACAATGTTAAAATCTTCCATAAAATTATTCAAAATTTTTGGAATTGAGATAAGACTTGACTACAGCTGGTTTATCATATTTGCGCTTCTTGTTTATTTTTTTGGTTTTAATTATTTTCCTTATATTTTGCCTGATTTAAATAAAGCATATATCGCAATAATTACAGTGGTAATGGTTTTATTATTTTTCTTTTCTATTTTATTTCACGAATTAAGTCACTCGCTTGTTGCAAAGAAAATGGGTATTCCAGTGGGAAAGATTTCGCTGTTTATATTTGGCGGTATGTCAGAGATGGAAAAAGAACCTGACAAACCCATCAGTGAATTGTTGATGTCGATAGCCGGACCTGCCGCAAGTTTTTTTCTTGCGATAATATTTTTGATTATTTGGATCTTTACTAAAAATATCGTCTCGGTAAATGTTTTTATTGGGTATCTTGCATATATTAATTTAGCATTAGGCATTTTTAATCTTCTTCCTGGTTTTCCACTTGATGGCGGCAGAATATTAAGATCGATAATATGGAAAGTTACAGGCAATCTTAAAAAGGCAACTTTTATAGCATCGACGATAGGAAGAGTGATAGGATTTCTTATGGTGGCGGTTGGGATATACTTTATTTTTATAAATAACTTAATAAATGGCATCTGGCTTGCATTTATCGGCTGGTTTCTTCAATCCGCAGCCTATATGGCATATAGACAGCTTATATTTGATAGCTCATTAAAAGGTTTTAAAGTAAAAGATGTTATGAATGAAAATATAATAGTAGTCAAAAAAGATATTACAATAGGCGATATGGTAAACAATTATTTCATGAAGCATAGATTTGGAAGGTTTCCTGTCGTAGAGGATATGAAAAGCAAAAAACTGATTGGCTTGGTGTCTGTTCACGATGTCAAAACGATTCCGAGAGAAGATTGGGATTTGAAAACCGCGGAAGATATAGTCAAAAAAGTAACAGACAAGGAAATCATAGATGCAAATGCGGAAGCTACTGAAGTTCTTAAAAAAATGAGTATAAATAATCTCAGCCATCTGGTAATTTTATCAGAAGGAAAAATCATAGGCATGATAACGAAAAGCGATGTATTATACTTTATACAAATCAATTCAGAACTTAATTGAAATTAAATTATTTGTATATGATGTTTAAACCAGCAGGCATGGTCTTATCTTATCGATGGTATATCCAAAACATGGCATGTCTAAAATATGTTTAAAATATTTAAAATAATTTCTCCGTATTTTTATATAAATCTACATATTTTTTAAAATTGATATTGTATTTATCTACGTTGTTTTTATTGGGAGTAAAAGTTTCCCTAAGCTTTATTAAATTTTTTCCGGCGGTTTTTATATCTTTGAAAATTCCCGTACCGCATGCAGCTATTAATGCCGCTCCCAATAGCGCGGTTTCTGTATAATTGGGAACTTCCAGATTTATATTGCAAACATCTGCTTTTATTTGGCACCAAAGCTTGCTTTTTGCCCCTCCTCCTATGGATATGAGTCTTTTAATGTCAATTCCCATTTTATTTATATAGTTAAGATTTTGTTTCATCATATATGCAAGCGATTCAAGAATTGATCTTATGAAGTATCCTTTCGAATGGTTTATGCTAATGCCGAAATATACTCCTTTTGCATTCGTATTATACTCGGGGAAAAAAGCTCCACAAAGATGAGGAAGCATTATAAGTCCTTCGCAACCTGCCGGTGCATCTGAAGCAAGTTCATCCAATATGCCGTATACGTTAATGTTCTTTTCTTTGGCTATGAGTTCTTCATATTGACAGAAGGTATCCTTAAACCATTTAAGGACCATTCCTCCTGTCATGCTAAAAGGCATAAGAGCATATGATCCCGGTATGGCATGTATCTGAAAAGGCAGCTTATATTCACTATTTATCATTGGTGCACCTGTAGTTACCACCATTGCAAAAGCGCTCCCGGTTGTTTCGGTTGCGATTCCATTTTCAACGTTTCCTGCACCAACAGCTCCGCAAATCTGATCCATTTCTCCCATTACGACTTTTGTATTTGTTGAAAGCCCTGTTTCCTGCGAACACTTTTTTGAAATATTGCCCACACATGTTCCAGGCTTGTTTACCTGAGGCAGTTTTGATGGCGTAATTTCGAGAAAATCAAGCATTTCATCTATGAATTTAAAATTTACCACATCATAATAATAAGAAGAATTATAAACTCCTGCTTCTCCGAAAAAACCGCCGGTAAGTTTATAAACGATATAGTCTTCAAGCAGCAAAAATTTATAGGTTTTTTTAAAAATATCGGGCTCATGCTTTTTAATCCATCTTATTCTCGATGCTGGCCAAGAAGTATCGGCATCAGGCTGTCCCGTAATTTTGTACATTTCGAAATTGTTGAAATTTTGTCTTATTTCTTCTGCTTCAGCGGCAGACCGTGAATCTATCCATACGATTGCATTTCGTAATGGGTTTCCGTTCTTGTCGATCGGAACTATTGTTTCGCCTTGCGATGCAGTGCCTATTGCAAGTATTCTTTCGGCATTTCCGTCTATTTTTTCTATGAGTTTTTTAAAAATACCTTTTAGAATTTTCCAATAATTATTTACGTCGTTTTCAACTATGCCTTGAGAAGGAGTAAACAGATTATATTCGACTGATTCAAAAGCTACTTCATTTCCATTTAAATCGTATAAGGCACCTTTAAGATTTGACGTTCCAAAATCAATTCCCATGACGTACCCATCTTTTGATAGCTTATTAATCAATGTTACCTGCTTTCTTAAAATTTTTGATTAATAATACAAAAACTGATTAATTATACTAGAGTATGTGTTTGATTGTATTCTTTAAATTAAAAACCTAATTTTATTTGCCTCTTCCGTAAAGCTGAGATTATAATATATTTTTTTGATAATTTCAAAACCATCATGTGTTCTTGATGTAAATTCACTATATGGCTTAATATTTTCCAGATGGTAAATAAAAAAAGAACTGTCGACACCGACACTTTTATTCCTAATTAATTTGGCTATAAATTCATCGATCCTTACCATTTTTTTATTTCCAGGAATCTCTTTCTTCCTTAATATAATATTCGGCTTCCTCTTTTATGGATCCCCAGACTCCCTTTATCAGTCCTCTTGTGTATTGTGAATATTTTATATTACTGCAAAATATCTTTAAAGTTTCTATTGATAAAGTGCACTTAGGTTGACCATTTTGGGAAGTTTTTATTGAGATAGTGGGGGGGGGGTATATTTAGTGCGATAATTTCACGGTTTCCAATATATTTATAAAAGTTTATAAAAGTTATTTAAAAGACAAATAAAAGGCTTATTTAAAAATATCTTTACATTTAAAATTTAAATTA
>JAQUMQ010000137.1 GCA_028718045.1 Actinomycetota bacterium | reverse complement strand
AGAAAAACTTACCAGGTTCATTCTATTGTAATAAACCTTTTTATTTTTTATGATTTTTTTTATATACAATGCAACAAGATTGTGAAAAAGCCCATATGTTCCAAGAACAACCATGCAAATTATTAACAGTGAAAACAAGATAGCCAATTGAAGAGGAAGTGTTAAAGACAGTATATAGCATGCAACTATTACAAGTATTGATAAGATTGTGATAGAATACGAAGTTTTTGGTATTTTTTCGCCTTCCTTTTGAGCTCTGAATAATTCGATCAATTTAAACCTATGAATTATCCTGTAGCTGTGAATGGAATTTATTAAGAAAAGAATAAAAAATAATACAAGAGTAATGTAAACAGAAATCTGATTTATTGAAAATTTTATTTCGGATGTAAATTTCATAAAATATACAAGCATCATTGCAAATAATTTAGAAAAAAGCGTTCCGATAAAAATCCCCAAAAGCAGTGCGGCTGTTCCCAAAATCATATTTTCGTAAAAGAGCAGCCTGCCTATCTGTCTTTTCTCCATTCCGAGAAGACAATATGTCGCTATTTCTTTTTTACGGCTGGCGATAAAGAAACTATTGGAATACCATATGAAAATAAAAGAGAACAACGCAACAATTATTGCCGTTCCTTTGAAAGTGCCTCGAAGACTTATCGATGCCTGGCTTATTTTAAAAAATTGTTCGTTAAAAAATAATGTGCAAAAGATGTAAAAAATCATTACGGAAAAAGTAAGGCTTATAAAATAAATAAAATAATTGCTAAAATTTTGTTTTATATTTTTAATCGCAAGTTTAGAGAAGTTCATTTCCATCACCTTCCATTGCAGAAAGGATATCGATTATTTGGTTGAAAAATTCTTTTCTTCCGTTTGATCGGGTAATTTCCGTAAACAGCATTCCATCTTTTATAAAGACTATTCTCTTGCAGTAACTTGCTGCGAAAGCATCATGTGTAACCATAAGAATTGTTGATTTGTTGGTTTCGTTCAATTTGACAAGGCATTCCAAAAGGTCTTTCGAAGACTTCGAATCAAGAGAACCTACCGGTTCATCTGCTAGAATCAATCTCGGGTTGTTTATGACTGCTCTTGCTGCTGCACACTTTTGCTTTTGCCCGCCGGATACTTCATAAGGGTATTTATTTAGAATTTTATTTATGCCCAAGATTTCTGAGATATGTTCAATTCTTTCTTCCATTTTATTTACATTCGAGCCGGATAAAGCCAGAGGAAGTAAAATATTTTCTTTTATCGTAAGCGTATCAAGAAGGTTAAACTCCTGAAAGATAAATCCAAGCATATTTCTTCTAAAAATGGATAGCCCAGGCTCTTTCAAGTTTTTTAAATTATTCCCGTCGACGATAACGTTTCCTGATGTAGGTTCGTCGATGGTTGAAATAATATTCAAAAGTGTGGTTTTACCTGCTCCCGACGGTCCCATTATTCCTACAAATTCTCCTTCATTAACTTCGAGGTCAAAACCATTTAAAGCATTGCATATGCTTCCACCTTGCCTGGAGCCATAAACTTTCTTAACATTTTCAACTTCAAGAATAGTCATCGAATTACTCCTTTTAAAAAACATATTTATATATCTTTCCAAACTTAGTTGATTATAGGGAAAATACGCGGATTAAAACATCGAAAAAGCTTACATAAAGGGTTTGAAACTTACATTTTTGCAATATTGAGGTATTTGCTTGAATCGGGGAAATGAATGGAAACCTCGGTGCCTTCTTTTAAAGTAGAAATGATTGAAAGCAGGTGCCCTATTTTTTTTGAAAGCTTGTAGCTTAAGTATAATCCTATCCCCGATGAATTATTTATTTGTCTTCCGTTAAAACCCGTAAAGCTTTTTTTAAATACTCTTGGCAGATCTTCTTTTTTAATTCCTATGCCATCGTCTTTTATTTTAAGGACGGATTCGTTTTCAAGCTTTACTGTTGTCACTTTTATTTCTCCACCTGTTTTTGTATATTTAAGCGAATTTGAAATTATCTGGCTGATTATGAAAGTCAACCATTTTTTGTCAGACTTGACAACCAAGTTCAAATCTTCTAATGAAATTTTTATTTTTTTGCTTATAAAATATCTCGAATATTTTTTAATGCATTCTCTCAAGATATCTTCTATGCTTACATCCTCGATGATATAGTCATTGGCAAAATTATTGAGTTGAGAAAAATATAATATTTTTTGAACGTTCTCTTCGATTTTATCAATTTCTTCGTAAATGCTTTCTATAAACTCTCTGTCTGAATTTTTTTTGTTTTTTTCCAATAATAATTTCGACACGGCTATAGGTGTTTTTATCTGGTGAACCCATGAAGTTATGAATTCGATATTTTCGATGTTCCTATTGTTGCTTTCCTCGATACTTTCACTGGTTTCTTTGTAAAGTTTTATAAGAAATTCTTTTGTCAGGTTTTGTTCATAACCTGAGCCATTGGGAATATTGATTATCCAATTTCTTTTGGGTAGGTTCACAAGATTTTTTAAAGAATCGTTATATCTTTTTTTAGACAAATAATCGGTAAGAATATATAGCAAAAACAGGATTGCTGAAACAATTATTATATATAAAATGTTTGAATCCAGAAGTCTATTGTTGCGGTCGAATAAAATAACCAGGCTTATAAATGAAATATGCACGATATAAAATAGGACCAAATATTTTTTATCTGCTATATATTTAAAAAAGCTCATAATATTATGTAACCTTCGTTTTTTCTTGTTTGAATATAATTCTTCAATCCCATATCTTCAAGTTTTCTTCTCACCCGGGTTATGTTGACCGTAAGAGTATTGTCATCGACAAAATTTTCACTGTCCCAGAGGCTTTTTGCAATATCGTATCTGGAAACTATCGAACCTGCATTTTCCATCAATATCTGCATGATTTTTGTTTCATTTTTTGTAAGTTCCATTTTTTTC
The DNA here is from genome assembly GCA_028718045.1 of Actinomycetota bacterium. GTDB lineage: Bacteria > Actinomycetota > Humimicrobiia > Humimicrobiales > Humimicrobiaceae > JAMDDL01. The sequence goes on along the minus strand of JAQUMQ010000137.1, from coordinate 2,038 downwards.
TCTTCAAAAACTATCGTGAAGTCATTGAGATTTAGAAATATACCTCTGTACTCGATTGTGTTGATCTTTGAATTGTGATATGAATAAACTCTCCTGAATAATGCATTAACTTTTGCCATCAATATATCAATCGAAAACGGCTTTATTACATAATCATCTCCTCCCATGTTTACTGCCATAATTATGTCCATATTGGAATCTCGGGCGGAAACAAAAATAATCGGTACTTTGGAAACCTGACGGATTTTGTTGCACCAGTAAAAACCGTCAAACAATGGGAGGTTTATATCAAGCAGAACAAGATGCGGACTATAATTTAAAAATTCTTCCAATACTTTCGAAAAATTTCCTATAATTCTTCCTTCGTAACCCCATTTTGAAATATTTTCAAAAATTATCTCCGCAATTTTTTCATCGTCTTCAATTATGAATATTTTATACATCAATGCACCTTTTTAAAAATTATATCATAAACATATAGTATTGGATTGATAAATTCAAAGATTATGCATAAGGAATAATAAACGGTGCTTATTGTTATTTTTCGTATTCGGATGTGAGTTCCGGATTATCAAGGCACCTGTTCTGGAAGATAGTGTTTATGGTGGAGCTCGTGATCCTACTTATGCCAGAAAAGAATTTGGTGAAGCAATTCATGAAATGATGTTTGATAATCTCTTAGACACGCTAAAAGAATTTTACAAGATCCAGATAAAACTTGAGAAAAGCTCCTGCATTTTTTATTTCCTCAAGTATTTCAGGCCATGGGTTTCCATAGATTTCAACATATTCTTTCACATGCTCAGGCATAAGTTCGATTACAAACAGATACCTTTTTATAATATATTATGCTCCTTTCATATTTTATACTTTGTAAATTTTATGGCCTAATATTATATAAATTCTTAAAAAATTCTGACAGAATTAAAAAATAAATAAAATTCATTATGATATCAAAAGATTTTGCGGCTAAATGATTTTATTTATTTTTTAAATGTCATGTTATCAATTATTGCAGCATATGATCCAGAATACTTATAGGGCTGTTACAGGCATATATAATGTATATATTATTAATTAAAATAAGGGATATTAGCATATACCTTTTTATGAGTATATGCTATATAATGACACATATATATATTATCTATCTAAAAATATCAATCTTAAGAAAATAACTAAATTAAGAGGATTATAAAAGATGACTAAAATAAACCTTAATATAAATGACGGCTTTCTTAAAAAATTGGATGAGATTTCAAAAAAAGAAAATATGAACAGATCTGAATTTATCAGAGAAGCAGTGGAAAATTTCATGGCAATTAAACAAGAGGAAGAAAGCCGGCAAATCAGGAAGAAAAAAATTGAAGATGCAATTCAATTCTTTGGTAAAATGAGCAGGAAAAATAAAGATTGGGACGGTGTTAAGGAAATCAGCAAATGGAGAGAATCGAGAAAAATAAACTAACTGTTTTTATAATTAAACTTATTTCATTAACTATCTTAAAGATAAGGGGATAAAAGTTGGAGTATGTTTTGGACAGCTCTGTACTGGTTAAATGGTTTAGTTCTTATAATGAAGGGCATCGCGATAAAGCTATGTCGCTGTTAAATCTATACAAAGAAGGAAAAGTAGATTTATATATTCCGGAGTTAGCGGTTTGTGAGATTTCCAATGCCTTAAGATATAATAAAAATTTTGATGAGAATGAAGTCAAGACCATATTGAAATTTTTTATGAATTTGGAGTTAACAACTGTAAACTTGAATGAAGAAATAATAATTAAATCTCTAGGAATTTCATACGAAGATAATATTACTGTATATGATGCGATTTTTATAGCCCTATCCAGTATTTTAAAAATACCTCTTATCACTGCCAATCCAAAGCATTTAAAAGCTAAAACTGGTAGGAATATTATTTTATTACAAGAATTATAATGAAAATAATCTATTTTATAGATTTGCGAGCCATATAGCTATTTTCTGCAGACATTTCTGAATTCAAAATCGGAAAAGTTAATAAACAATTTAAGCG